>CAJCJE010000887.1 GCA_903970565.1 Candidatus Melainabacteria bacterium
CACCGCTGTTGATCAGCGACACCGCGGTGTGTTCGATGGTCACCGGGGAGGACAGCTTGTCCGCCGACAGCAGGCCGGTGCTGCTGGCCAGCTGCCAGAGCAGGACCAGGGCGATCGGGCTGATCAGGCGAAGCAGGGCGGAGACCCGCCAGCGGCCGATGCGTCGACGGGCCCGAGCCGGCGCGGGCCCGGTCAGCTCCTGCGCTCGGTCCAGCTCGGAACTCAATATCGACACAGGCGGCTCCAGGATGCCGGGGAACAACGACCGAGTTGCCGCCGAGTCTTGTTGGGCCCGCTCGGACGAGTCAACGAACGGACAATTTCTTCCGCATCCTGGGAACTATTCCGTAGCAGACATGTTCGATCGCAGATACTGTCGGTGCCAGCCAATATCATGACTGGCTGTTCGCCGCAACCACCGACGGCTTCCGGCCGACAGCAACAGAATCCCGGAAAATCCACAATGGACTTTCCGGTATTCTGTTGTGTCAGAACAAGATTGGCACCGCTGGGTCGTCAGGGGAGAATTTCGTGCCGGACGATCGTCTGGTCCCGGCCGGGGCCGACGCCGAGCACCGAGATCCGGGCCCCGGACAACTCCTCGAGGCGGCGCACGTAGGCCTGGGCGTTGGCCGGCAGTTCGGCAAAGGTGCGGCAGCCGCTGACGTCCTCGAACCAGCCGGGCATCTCCTCGTACACCGGCATGGCGTGGTGGAAGTCGGTCTGGGTCATCGGCATGTCCTCGGCGCGGAAGCCGTCCACCTCGTATGCCACGCAGATCGGCACCCGGTCCAGGCCGGAGAGGACATCCAGCTTGGTGAGGAAGTAGTCGGTGATGCCGTTGACCCTGGTGGCGTACCGGGCGATCACCGCGTCGAACCAGCCGGTGCGCCGATCCCGGCCGGTGTTCACGCCGACCTCGCCGCCGACCTTGCGCAGCCGCTCGCCCATCTCGTCGTGCAGTTCGGTCGGGAAGGGCCCGGAACCGACCCTGGTCGTGTACGCCTTGAGGATGCCGAGCACGACGGAGATCCGGCCGGGGCCGATCCCGCTGCCGGCGCAGGCGCCGCCGGAGGTCGGGTTGGAGGAGGTGACGAACGGGTAGGTGCCGTGGTCGACGTCGAGCATGGTGCCCTGCGACCCTTCCAACAGCACCGTCTCGCCGCGCTCCAGCGCCTGGTTGAGCAGCAGCCGGGTGTCGGAGATCCGG
Source organism: Candidatus Melainabacteria bacterium (assembly GCA_903970565.1). GTDB lineage: Bacteria > Actinomycetota > Actinomycetes > Mycobacteriales > Pseudonocardiaceae > CAJCJE01. Next base: position 1,211 of record CAJCJE010000887.1, read on the forward strand.
TCGGCGAACTGCTCAACCTGCGCGAGCGTGGTGTCCACCACCTCGTCGGGGTCCAGCGCCTTGCGGTTGTACACCTTCACCAGGATCTGGTTCTTGATGTCCAGCGCGGCTTCGACCTTCTGCCGGAGGATCTTCTCGTCGAGCACGTCCTGGAAACGCACCCCGACCCTGGCCACCTTGTCCTGGTAGCAGGGGCCGATGCCGCGACCGGTCGTGCCGATCTTGGCCTTGCCGAGGTAGCGCTCGGTGACCTTGTCGATGGCGACGTGGTAGGGCATGATCAAATGCGCGTCGGCGGAGACCAGCAGGCCGGCGGTGTCCACCCCGCGCTCCTGCAACCCGTGCAGCTCCTCCAGCAGGGCGCCGGGGTTGACCACGACACCGTTGCCGATCACGTTGGTCACGCCGGGAGTCAGGATGCCGGACGGGATCAGCTTGGTGGCGAACTGCTGCCCGTCGGGCAGCACCACGGTATGTCCGGCGTTGTTGCCGCCCTGGTAGCGAACCACCCACTTCAGCCGTTCGCCGAGCAGGTCGGTGGCCTTGCCCTTACCCTCGTCGCCCCATTGGGCGCCGATGACCACGATGGCAGGCATGTAAAACTCCCCGAAGGATCGACGGCGATTGCCGAGGGGTCAGACTAGTCCAGGAGCGATGGTGGCGGCGGTTGTACTGGTCTGTGGCGAGGCGGAACTCGGACACGGTGACGGTGGGCTCGGACTACTCACCCAGCGTGACGGCCGGTCCGCCGCCTCGGCCGAGGATCTCACCGTGCACCGGGTGCCGGCCCGGCCGGGCAAGGACGAGGTCGATCCGCTCCTGGCCGAGTTGGACGGTCGGCGCCTGATCGTGTCCGGTTCCGACGCCGACCTGGCCGCCGTGGTGCTGCGCCTGCTGCGCACCGAACGCCTCGACTCGGTCATGATCGGCTTCGTGCCGGCCGTATCGACGGCTGACGCTGCCGTGTCGACGGCTGGTGCTTCGGTAGTGGCCGGGCTCTGGCGGCTGCCCCGCTCGCCGCGCAGGGCGCTGGCCCTCGCGCTGACCGGCGCGGCGCGACCGGTGCCGCTGATCCGGGACGACAACGGCGGTGTGCTGGTCGGGCTCGGCACCATCGGCCCGCTGGACGCGGTGGCCTACTGCGACGACACCAGGGTCCTGTCCGGCCCGGCGCCACAACTGCGGGTCACCCCTGACCCGGACGGCAACGGCCTGCGCGTCCAGATCGAGCGCAAACGCTTGCCAGACGGCCGGCCGCAGAGGCGGGGCCTGCTCGACCGAAGTTTGCTCAGGCAGGACTTGTTCGGCCGAGGCTTGCCTAGCCGAGGTTTGTTCGGCCGGGACTTGCTCGGCCGGGGCGGG
>CAJCJE010000888.1 GCA_903970565.1 Candidatus Melainabacteria bacterium
GCCGTCGGCGACCGGCTCGGCGGCCACATCGTGCAGGGCCACGTCGACGGCACCGGCGTGCTGCTCTCACGGGACGAGGCCGGCCTGACCCGCTTCGCGCTGCCGCCCCGGCTGGCCAGGTACGTCATCGAGAAGGGGTCGATCACGGTGGACGGCGTCTCGCTGACCGTCGTCGACGTGACCGACGACGGCTTCTCGGTCGCGCTGATCCCGACGACGTTGCAGGTCACCACGCTCGGCCTGCGCGAACCCGGCGACGTGGTGAACCTGGAGGTCGACGTGCTGGCGAAATACCTGGAGAGACTGGCCGGCCTACAGGGTGGTCGGGGCGCGGAGCAGAATGGCGGCGAAGGCGAGGAGAGCCGGTGACTGACTTCAAGGGGATCGAACGCGCCATCGCGGAGATCGCCGCTGGTAACGCGGTCGTGGTTGTCGACGACGAGGACCGCGAGAACGAGGGCGACCTGATCTTCGCCGCCGAGAAGGCCACCCCGGAACTGGTCGCCTTCATGGTCCGCTACACCTCCGGCTACATCTGCGTACCGCTGCCGGAGAGCGACTGCGACCGGCTGGACCTGCCGCCGATGTACCACACCAACCAGGACCGGCGGGGCACCGCGTACACCGTCACCGTGGACGCCGCGGCCGGCGTGAGTACCGGCATCTCCGCCACCGACCGCGCGCACACCATGCGCCTGCTCGCCGATCCGGACTCCCGGCCCGCCGACTTCACCCGGCCCGGCCACGTGGTTCCGTTGCGGGCCAGGGAAGGCGGCGTGCTGCGCCGGCCCGGTCACACCGAGGCCGCGATCGACCTGGCCCGGCTGGCCGGCCTCACCCCGGCCGGCGTGCTGTGCGAACTGGTCAGCCAGAAGGACGACGGCGACATGGCCCGCCGCGAGGAACTGGAGATCTTCGCCGCCGACCACGACCTCGCGCTGATCACCATCGCCGACCTGATCGCCTACCGGCGGCGCACCGAGTCACAGGTGACCAAGGTCGCCGAGGCGCGCATTCCCACCGCCCACGGCACCTTCCGCGCGGTCGGCTACGACAGCCTGCTCGATGGCATCGAGCACATCGCGATGGTCTACGGCGAGATCGGGGACGGCACGGACCTGCTGGTCCGGGTGCACTCGGAATGCCTGACCGGCGACGTGTTCGGCTCGCTGCGCTGCGACTGCGGTCCGCAGCTGGACGCGGCGCTGGGCATGGTCGCCGCCGAGGGTCGTGGCATCGTGCTCTACGTCCGTGGCCACGAGGGCCGGGGAATCGGTCTGCTGCACAAACTCCAGGCCTACCAGCTGCAGGACGACGGCCACGACACGGTGGACGCGAACCTCGCCCTCGGCCTGGTCGCCGACGGCCGCGACTACGGCACCGGCGCGCAGATCCTCTGTGATCTCGGCGTGAAGTCGATGCGGCTGTTGACCAACAATCCGGACAAGCGGGTCGGGTTGGAAGGGTACGGCCTCCAGGTGGTCGACCGGGTTCCGCTGCCGATTACGCCGAATCCGGAGAATGTCCGCTATCTGCGGACCAAACGCGACCGGATGGGCCACGATCTCGCGCAACTGGACGACTTCGCCGATCTACAGGCCGCCGAGCAGGCGATCCGCCACCTCGGTACCAGCACTGGCACCGGCACGACGCACGGCGCCAACGGTTCAGGTAATGCTTCGGACAATGGAGGACAGGCGTGAGTGGTGCGGGACGTCCGCCGCTTGCGGTACCGGAATGTGACGGGCTGCGGCTGGGCATCGTGGTCACCCGGTGGCACAAGGAGATCACCGACAATCTGCTCGCGCGGGCGCTGGTCGCGGCGGAGCAGTCCAGGATCTCCGAACCGACCGTGGTGCGGATCGCCGGCGCGGTCGAGCTGCCCGTCATCGCCCAGTCCCTGGCCAAGCACCACGACGCGGTGGTCGCGCTCGGGGTGGTGATTCGCGGGGGCACTCCGCACTTCGAGTATGTTTGCGATGCGCTGACCGCGGGCCTGACCCGTGTTGCTCTCGATGAGAGCACCCCGGTCGGCAACGGTGTGTTGACCTGTGACACCGAACAGCAGGCCCTGGATCGTTGCGGCCGGCCCGGATCACCGGAGGACAAGGGTTTCGAGGCGTGCATTGCCGCGCTGGACGCCGCGCTGGTCCTGCGTGGCCTGCGGCAGCCCTGGATGGAGCGAGGATTCACGTGATCGAGCAGCCCACCGCGTCCACGCCGACCCCGGCCGGGGGCAGCGCGTCCGCCGCGGCGCGCACCCCGCTGGTCGTTCGGCCGCACAAGGTCCGGCAGGTGGTGATCCCGATCGCCGTTCTGCTCGTGGTGATCTTCGTGATCCTCGCGCTCGTGCTCAACAACAGTTCCACCGGTGTCCACTTCGGCCTGTCCGACCAGTTGTCGATGATCGCGATCGGCCTGCTGCTCGCCGCCGGTGTGCTGCTGGGGGCCCGGCCGAAGGTGCGCGCGTCCGTTGACGGCGTCGAGGTCCGCAACCTCCTGTTCGGACAGGTCGTGCCGTGGACGCTGATCAAGGGGGTCAGCTTCCCGGACGGCGCGCCGTGGGCGCGACTGGAACTGCCGCGGGACGAGTACGTGCCGGTGGTCGCCATCCAGGCCGCCGACGGCGAGCGCGCGGTGCGGGCCATCCGCGAACTGCGCGCCTGGTACCGGGAAGCCGGCACCGCGAATGCTCCGACGGCCGGCGGCACGGGCGCGTCGGCGTGACCGCGACCCCGTCCCGGCGCCAGGTGCTCTGCGGCCTGATGGTCGGCCTGCTCGCTCCCGGCGCGCTCGTCGCCTGCACCAACGGCTCGGTGCGCGACAACGGCGTCGGCAACGGACAATCCGGTGCGGTACTGGCGAAGGTCACCGACATTCCGGTCGGTGGCGGCAATCTGGTCAACTCCGGCAGTACCGGCCAACTCCTGCTCGTGCAACCGACGGCCGGCGAGTTCCGGGCCTACAACCCGACCTGCCCCCACCTCGGCAACACCGTCGACCCGCCGGAGAACGGCGTGATCACCTGCCCGGCGCACGGCAGCCAGTTCAACCCGGCCAACGGGGCCGTCGAACGCGGCCCGGCGCAACGCCCGCTCGCCTCGGTCGCGGTGAAGGTCGTCGGTGGCGACGTGGTCCTCGCCTGATCGGACCGGGACTCACTCCCGGTGCCGGCGGCCGGGACTGGACGAGGAGTTGTCGGGGGTGGGCCGTAGGCTGGTGGCGTGGCTGACCCGTCTACCTATCGTCCCGCGTCAGGCACGATTCCGGACGCTCCCGGCGTGTACAAGTTCCGGGACGCGACCCGCCGGGTGATCTACGTCGGCAAGGCCAAGAGCCTGCGCAGCCGGCTGAACTCCTACTTCGCCGACCTCGCCGGCCTGCACCCCAGGACCCGGCAGATGGTCACCACCGCGGCCAGCGTCGAGTGGACCGTGGTCTCCACCGAGGTCGAAGCCCTCCAGTTGGAGTACAACTGGATCAAGGAGTTCGACCCGCGCTTCAACGTCCGCTACCGGGACGACAAGTCCTACCCGGTGCTGGCGGTGACCCTGCACGAGCAGTACCCGAGGCTGCACGTCTACCGGGGCCCCCGGCGCAAGGGCGTGCGCTACTTCGGCCCCTACGCCCATGCCTGGGCGATCCGGGAAACCCTCGACCTGCTGCTGCGGGTGTTCCCCGCGCGCACCTGCTCGGCGGGCGTGTTCAAGCGGCACGGCCAGATGGGTCGGCCCTGCCTGCTCGGCTACATCGACAAGTGCTCGGCGCCCTGCGTCGGCCGGGTCAGTGACACCGAACACCGCAAGATCGTCGAGGACTTCTGCGACTTCCTCTCCGGCCGCACCGACGCGATGGTGCGCAGGCTGGAACGCCAGATGCAGCAGGCCTCCGACGAACTGGAGTTCGAGCGGGCCGCGCGGCTGCGCGACGACGTCTCGGCGTTGCGGCGGGCGATGGAGAAGCAGGCCGTCGTGCTCGGCGACGGCACCGACGCCGACGTGGTCGCCTTCGCCAGCGACGAACTCGAAGCCGCGGTACAGGTCTTCCACGTGCGTGGCGGCCGGGTCCGCGGTCAGCGCGGCTGGGTGATCGAGAAGGTCGAGAACGACGACGTCTCCGGACTGGTCGCCCAGTTCCTCAGCCAGTTCTACGGCGAGCAGGCCTCGCTGGCCGAGGCCTCCGACAACGGCGGGGACGCCACCGCCAGCCCGGTCCCGCGCGAGGTGCTCGTCCCGGAACTGCCCGAGGACGCCGACACCGTCGCCGACT
>CAJCJE010000889.1 GCA_903970565.1 Candidatus Melainabacteria bacterium
CTGGCCCGGATTCGCGGCCAGGTCATGGCCAAGGCGAGCGCGGGCGGCGGCGGAATGGCCGGCCTCGTTGCCTCCCCGGTCAAGGCGGAGGAACTCTGCCGCGGCGAGGACGTGGTCATCGCCGGTTACAACGCGCCGGCCCAGACGGTCATCTCCGGTCCGGCCGACGCGGTCGAACGGGTGTGCGCGCTCGCGCGGGCCGAAGGCATCACCGCGACGCGGATCAACGTCTCGCACGCCTTCCACTCGCCGCTGGTGGCACCCGCGGCGACCGCGCTGACCGAACGGCTCGCGGAGTTCGACTTCGCCCGGTTGGAGCGGCCGGTGGTGTCCACGGTCACCGGCGACCTGCTCTACGCCGCCGAGGACCTCACCGAACTCCTGCGCGACCAGGTCGTGCAGCCGGTGCGGTTCCGGGAGGCCGCCGCCAAGGTTGCCGAGCGCAGCGACCTCGTCATCGAGGTCGGCCCCGGCCACGTCCTGGGCAACCTGTTCACCGACATCGCCGCCGGCGGCGTGCCCGTGCTGTCCGTCGACACCGACAGCGCCTCGATCAGCCCGCTGCTGCGCGTGGTCGGCGCGGCCTTCGCGCTCGGCGCACCGGTGGACGTCTCCGCGCTGTTCACCGGCCGCGTCCTGCGCCCGCTCCCGCTCGAGGGCTCCTTCAGCTTCCTGGCCAGTCCCTGCGAGGCGGCACCCGCGATCGACGCGGACCTGCTGCTGGACCCGGTCGAGCAACCGGCGACCGGCGAGTCGCAGGTCACGGCGGCCACCTCCGGCAGCACCACCCTGGACCTGCTGCGCAAGCTCGCCGCCGAACGGGTGGAACTGCCGCCGGAGACCATCACCGCCGACACCCACCCGCTCGACGACCTGCACCTGAGTTCGATCACGGTCGGCCAACTGGTCAACGACACCACGCGCGCGCTGGGCTACCCGACCTTCGAGGGAGTGTCGAACTTCGCCACGGTCTGCCTCGGTGACCTCGCCGAGATGATCGACGAACTCGCCGCCGCGCCCAAGGCGGACGCGCAGCCCAGCCACGGCGAGGTGCCCGGGGTCGGCCCCTGGGTGCGCCCGTTCGCCGTCACCTACCAACCGGCGCCCGCCCTCTCCGACGATCTGGTCACCCAGGTCTCCGGCGCGGCCACGAGCACCTGGTCGGCCTACGCGCCGCCCGGGCACCCGCTGGCCGAGCCGCTGCGCGGCGCTTTGGCCACGGCCGGCCTCGGCGACGGGGTGCTGCTGTGCCTGCCGGCGGACTGCGACGCCGGCCAGGTCGGGCTGCTGCTGGCGGCGGCCCGCGCCGCGCTCGCCGCGCCCAACGGCACCCGGTTCGTCGCGGTGCAGCACGGTTTCGGCGCCTCGGGCCTGGCCAAGACGCTGCACCTGGAGGACCCCTCGGTACGCACCACCCTCGTCGACCTCGCCGAGGTCGCGCCGACCGACCCGGACGACATCGCGCGCGCCGTGGCGACGGTGACCCGCGAGGTCGCCGCGACAGCGGAGTTCAGCGAGGTCCGCTACCGCGCGGACGGCACCCGCACGGTGCCCACCCTGACCGCCGTGGCGCCCGCCGAACCCGGCCCCACCCCGCTCGGCGTCCAGGACGTTCTGCTGGTCACCGGTGGCGGCAAGGGCATCACCGCGGAAAGCGCGCTCGCGCTGGCCGAGGACTCCGGCGCGCGGCTGGGCCTGCTCGGCCGCAGTGATCCGGTCACCGACACCGAACTCGCCGCGAACCTGTCCAGAATGGACGAACTGGGCATCCGGTACGCCTACCGCCGCGCGGACGTCACCTCGGCCGAACAGGTCGGCGCGGCCGTCGCCGAGATCGAGCGCGAACTCGGCCCGGTCACCGCGATCCTGCACGGCGCCGGCCGCAACGAGCCGGCCGGATTGTTCAGCCTGACCGAGCAGACCTTCCGGGACACCCTCGCGCCCAAGGTCGACGGTCTGCGCGCGGTACTGGACTCGGTCGAGCAGGACCGGATCAAGCTGCTGGTCACCTTCGGCAGCATCATCGGTCGCGCCGGCCTGCGCGGTGAGGCGCACTACTCGACGGCGAACGACTGGATGACCGAGCTGACCGAACGCTTCGGCCGGGAACACCCGGCGGCGCGGGCGATCGCGCTGGAATGGTCGGTCTGGTCGGGCACGGGCATGGGCGAGAAGCTCGGCGTCGTCTCCGCCCTGCTGCGGGACGGCATCACACCCATCCCGACCGAGACGGGCATCGCCGTGCTGCGCCAGGTCGTCGCTGACGCGACCATTCCGGGAACCCTGGTGGTCTGCGGCCGGACCGGGGGCCTGCCGACGCTGCCGGTCACCCGCACCGAGCTGCCGTTGACCCGGTTCGTCGACCGCGTCGTCGTGCACTATCCGGGCATCGAACTGGTCACCGAGGCGGACCTGTCCGTCGGGTCCGATCCCTACCTCGCCGACCACTTCCTCGACGGCGCGCTGCTGTTCCCGGCCGTGATCGGGATGGAGGCGATGACCCAGGTCGCGGTTGCCGCGCTCGACCGCGAGGACGCCGGGGTCCCACTGCTGGAAGACGTCGAGTTCCTGCGACCGATCGTGGTGTCCCCACAGGGATCGACCACCATGCGCCTGGCGGCGCTCGCCATCGACGAGCACATCGTGGACGTGGTCATCCGCAGCGGTGAGACCGGGTTCGGCGCCGACCACTTCCGCGCCCGGCTGCACTTCCCGCGCCCGACCCCGCCCGGCGAGGACGCGCCCGCCGCCCCGGCCCTGCCGCTGGTCCCGGTCGACCCGGTGACCGAGCTGTACGGGAGCGTGCTGTTCCAGGGCAAGTGGTTCCAGCGGCTCACCGGCTACCGCAGGGCGAGTGCCCGGCACGCGGTTGCCGAGATCACGGCCGGCAGCAAGCTGTCCTGGTTCGCGCCGTTCCTGCCGCAGCAGTTGCGGCTGGCCGATCCCGGCACGCGCGACGCGATGATGCACGCGATCCAGTGCTGCGTGCCGGACGCGACCCTGCTCCCGCAAGGCGTCCAGCGGCTCTACCTGGCCGAACCCACCGACCAGGACCGCGACTACGTCGTGCTGGACGCGCGGGAACGGTCGCAGGACGGCGACAGCTACGTCTACGACCTCGACGTGCGCGATCCCGACGGCCGCGTCGTGGAACGCTGGGAGGGCCTGACCCTGCGCGCGGTGCGCAAGCGCGGCGGCGAGGGGCCCTGGGTGCCCTCGATGCTCGGCTCCTACCTGGAACGTTCGCTGGAACATGTGCTGGGCGGTTCCCGCGCGGTCGTGCTGGAACCCGACCAGGTCGACGAGCCGGTCGGCGACACCACCCAGCGCCGGGCACGCACCGCCCTGGCGGCCAGCCGCGCGGTCGACCGGGTGCTGCCCGTTCGCTACCGACCGGACGGCAAACCCGAGGCCGACGGTGTCGCACTGTCGGCATCGCACTCCTCGCGGCTGACCCTGCTCGTGGCGGGTGGCGGGCAACTCGCCTGCGACATCGAG
>CAJCJE010000890.1 GCA_903970565.1 Candidatus Melainabacteria bacterium
CGTCCACGCCCATGTCCAGCAGCGCGCGCATCTCCGCCGGGTCGTCGATCGTCCACACATGCACCTCAAGACCCCGCCGATGGGCCAACCGGATGAACCCCGGCGTCACCACGGTCAGCCGGCCCTGCCGATGCGGGACCTGCGCCATCCGCCCCCGCGCCCAGCCCGCCACCGGCAACCGCGTCCCGGCCGCCGCCCACAACACCCCGACCGACCGTGGCCCCATCGAGGTCAACAGCTCCGGCCCACCCAGTCGCCGCAGCCGAGCCAGCCGCGCATCGGAGAACGACGCCAGACACGCCCGACCCAGCGCGTTGCACCGACGCAGCGTCGCCAACACCGGCTCGACCGCCGAATCCGCCTTCACGTCGATGTTCACCAACGCCTCCGGCAACTCCTCCAACAACTCGTCCAACCGGGCCATCGGCTCCCGTCCGGCGACCTTCACCTCGCGCACCACCGACCACGGCCGCTCGGCGACCGCGCCCACCCCGTCCGTGGTGCGGTCGAGCATCGCGTCGTGGTGCACCACCACGACCCCGTCGGAGGTGGCGTGCACATCGGTCTCCAGGTACCGGAAACCCTCTCCGACGGCCCGGCGGAACGCGCTCAGCGAGTTCTCCATGCCGGCCATGTCGTCGGTGTGCCAACCCCGGTGCGCGAACGCCCTCGGGTACGGCCCGGCCAGGTAAGGGTGCTCCACCGCCATCCCCCGATCATGCCCGACCAGCGTGGGAGGCAGCAGCACCGGCATGGAAATCGACATGACCATCCGGTGACCGGCGGCTGATCGGCCGCCTTTCGGCGTGGTCCCCGCGAGCCGCAACACCGCTGCCGGCATGATGCCAGCATGGTCTACGACGACTCGGTCGGTGACACCGACACCTCGCCGCCCGCTGCCAGGATCGGCCAGGGAACCGACCCGGTGCGGCGCACGACCAGGGAGAAACAGCACTGCGCCTGGTGCGGTCGGCGACTACCGGTGGAGAGCAAGGACGGTCGGGCCGGGCGACGTCGCCGTTACTGCGCCCAACCCTGCCGGCAGCGCGCCTACGAACGCCGCAGCGCGGTCATCCGAGGTGGCCTGCCCGAGGACGCGGTCGTGCTGTCCGCGACCGAACTCGCCGACCTCCAGGATCGCCTGTTCCAGCTCCGCTGCGCGGCCGAGGACGTCGTCACCGCCGTGGACGACGGCGCCGCCGCCGAGGAACTGCGCGGCCTCGCCCTCGAACTGGCCGACACCGCCCGCGACCTGGAACGCCTCCGCTGACGCCGAACTGCTGACGCCGAACGCCACCCAGACATCTCGATTTACCACACTTTCAGGATGGTCTCCGGCCCTCCGGGCTGCCTAGCGTTGCCGGCATGACCAACACAGACACCACTGCCGCTGGTGACCTCGACGCCCTGCGCGCGAGCGTGACCGGCACGGTGATCAGGCCGGACGCGGTCGAGAACCGGGCCGTGCTCGCCGGTTTCCAGCTGCTCGCCCAGCACCGGCCGGCCGTCCTCGTGAAGGCCGCCGACGTGGCCGACATCGTCACCGCCGTGCGGTTCGCCACCGCCGACAACCTGCCGGTCGCCGTGCAGGCCACCGGTCACGGCCGATCGGTGGCGATCGAGGGCGGGGTCCTGATCGACACCAGCCGGCTGACCGGGATTCGGATCGACCCATCGGCCCGCACCGCCTGGATCGCGGCCGGTGTCTGTTCGGACCGGCTCGTCGAGGCCGCCGCCGAGTTCGGCCTGGCACCGTTGATCGGTTCCGCGCCTGGCGTCGGCGTGGTCGGCTACGTCCTGGGCGGCGGCTCCGGCCTGCTCGGCCGCCAGTACGGCTTCGCCGCCGACCACGTCCGCCGGATCGAGATCGTCACCGCCGACGGCGCGCTGCGCACGGTCGACGCCGAGAGCGACCCGGAACTGTTCTGGGCGTTGCGCGGGGCCGGGGCGAACTTCGGCGTGGTGACCGGCATCGAGATCGACCTGTTCGAGATCCGCGCCATCTACGGGGGCACCCTGGTCTTCGACACCGACCTGGTCAACGATGTCGTCGACGGTTACCGCGAGTGGACCCGGACCGTACCGGAGGAGATCACCTCCTCGGCGGTGCTGATGCTGATGCCCGACGTTGCGCAGATCCCCGAACCGCTCCGCGGCCACTACCTCGTCCGGGTGCATCTGGCCGCTACCGGCGATGCGGAAACCGCTGCGCGGCTCGTCGCGCCGCTGCGCGCCATCGGCCCCACCCTGCTGGACTCGGTGCGCGAAATGCCGTACGCCGACTGCGGTTTCGTCTACAACGAGCCGGGCATCCCCAGCGCCTACGTCGCCGACAACCTCCGCCTGACCGAACTCGACCCGGTCGCCCTGCGCGGTGCCCTGGGCATCGCCGGCCCGGACGCGCCGGTGATGTGCATCGTGGAGATCCGCCATCAAGGCGGCGCGCTGGGCCGCGAACCCGAGGTGGCCAACGCGGTCGATCACGACGCGGCGCCCTACCTGCTGCGCGTGCTGTCCCCGGTCTCGCCCGACGACGCCG
>CAJCJE010000891.1 GCA_903970565.1 Candidatus Melainabacteria bacterium
CTGGTTGCATCGCCCCGGTCGGCTGACCGACCCGAGGGAAGCCAAGACCGCGCTCAAACAGAGCAAGCAGGACCGCCGCGACGCGGCCAGCGAGGTCCGACCGCCGTCCCGCCAGAGCGGCGGCCAGTCCTCGGCGCGCTCGCAGAGCGGCCAGCGCTCGCCGAACGGTCAACGTTCGCAGGGCAATTCACCGGGCAGCCAGCGCTCCCAGGGCGCGCCGCGCTCGCAGGACGGCCGGCCCCGCCAACAGGGCGGTGGTGGCTACTCGCAGCAGGGCGCGCGCCAGCAACCACGGCAGAGTCAACAGCCCCCGGCGCAGGACTACCGCGAGCGGGAACGCGGCCGGTCCCGTTACTGATCCCGAACACCGGGGTGGATTGACGGTGTCGGTAGAGAAGTTCACTGACTGTCGTTTTACCCTCCGGTTCGAGTACGCTCGCCGGCATGACCGACAGGGATGCCGACCTCGCCTCGCTCGGCCTGCGGGAGCGCAAGAAGCTGATGACCCGGCAGGCGATCCTCGATGTTGCCGAGGAGATGTTTGCCGAGCGTGGTTTCGACGGCGTCACGGTCGCGGAGATCGCCGACGCGGTGAACATCTCCGCCAAGACGGTCTTCGTGTACTTCCCGGCCAAGGAGGATCTGGTCTTCGCCGGTGAGGACCAGATGCGCGAGGAGGTGCTGGCCGCCATCCGTGATCGCGAGGTGGGCCAGACGCCGTTGGCCGCGATGGGGGAGTTCCTGCGCGGCCAGATCACCGCGTCCGGCGCGGCACCCGTCGCTGAACTGGACCGACTACGCCGCACCGTCGGCGACAGCACCGTGTTGCAGGCCCGGCTGCGGCTGATGTGGGAGCACTTCGAGATCGCGCTGGCCGAGCAACTCGCCGAGGAGACCGGCCAGCCGCCGACCGCCCCGGTGCCCAGGGCCGCCGCCGCCGCGCTGATCCTGGTCTTCCGGCTGCTGGGCTCCGAGGAGGTCCTGGTTCACCTGCGCGCCCAGCCCAAGAGCCGGCAGCGGGCCGCGATGCTCGACTGGCTGGCGGAGTCGCTGCGGGTCATCGGCGCCGGCCTCGCCGACTACGCGCCGCGCACCGCCTAGGGTTCGCCGCATACTTTTTGTCGTCAACTACCCCTGAGATTGGCCGGCTGGCACCGTCGGTGCCGTACGCCGGCTGGCACCGTCGGTGCCGTACGAAGGTGCGAGGTGAAGGTGATGCAGCTGCTCCTGGTCGTCGTCGGTGCGATCGCGGTGGCCGCGTTCGCGCACCGCAAGGGCCTGCAACCAGCCCTGGTCGTGGTGATCCTGGCCTCGGCGGTGTCGTTCATCCCCGGCCTGCCCCGGTTCGAACTCCAACCCGACCTGATCCTCGGCGTGGTGTTGCCGCCGCTGCTGTACTCGGCGGCGCTGGACTTCTCCTTCGTCAGCTTCGCGCGCAACATCCGGCCGATCCTCGCCCTCGGCGTCGGCATGGTCGTGGTGTCCACCTTCGTCACCGGCCTGGTCGCCTGGTGGATCGTGCCCGGTCTGGCCCTGGTGCCGGCGCTGGTGCTCGGCGCGGTGGTGGCGCCCCCGGACGCGGTCGCGGCACTCGCGGTGGGGCGCCGGCTCGGCCTGCCCAAACAGCTGATGGCGATCCTGACCGGGGAGAGCCTGGTCAACGACGCCTCCTCGTTGACCATCTTCACCCTCGCCGTCGCCGCCGTGACCGGGGTACGCACCTTTGTCGGCAACCCGCTGCTGCTGTTCGGCTACGAGGTCGTGGTGGGTTGCCTGATCGGGCTCGTACTCGGCGCGGTCGTGCACTGGATTCGGCTTCGGCTGCGCGACAGCGGCCTGGAGACCGCGCTGGGTCTGGTCGTGCCCTTCGCCGCGTACCTGTTCGCCGAACAGATCCATGCCTCCGGGGTGCTCGCGGTGGTGATGGCCGGGTTCTCGCTCGGCCACAACAACGTGACCGTCGGCTTCGAAACCCGGTTGCAGGACCGGCAGGTGTGGAAGAGCCTGGACGCCCTGCTGGAAACCTTCGTCTTCGCCTACATGGGTTTGCAGTGCCGCTTCATCTTCAGTGCCCTGTCCCCGAGCGGGATCTCCTGGCCGTCCTTTGTGGTCGCCGCGTTGGTCGTGCTGCTCGCGGTGCTGCTGGTCCGGCCGGTCTGGGTGTTCCTCACCTACGGTCGTGATCGGCTGGGCGGCCGGCTGCTGCGCGGGATGCTGCGCACGCCTTGGTTCGCCACGATGCTGGCCGACCGCAACGCCCGCCGGGTCAGGTCCGGCCGCCGCCGCCCCCACCCGCCCTACCGGTTGCCGTGGCGGTATGTCGTGGTGATCTCCTGGACCGGGATGCGGGGCGTGGTCACGCTGGCCGCTGCCGCCGGTATCCCGGCGGTCACCTCCGCCGGGACGCCGTTCCCGCACCGGGACGTCATCCAGGCCCTGTCCTTCGTCGTGGCCGTGGGCACCCTGTTGATCCAGGGCCCCACCCTGCCGCCGCTGATTCGCGCCCTCGACATCTCCGCGCCCGAGGAACGGCGCCGCGAGGCCGAAGCCGTGCGAAGGGCCCGGGAGATCGTCCGGGCCGCGACCGACCAGACGTTGACCGAGATCTTCGCCGAGCCGCCGGAGGGGGTCGATCCGGTGATCCTGGCCAAGTTCCGCGCCAAGATGCAGGGTGCGGTCGCGGCGCGGCGGTCCCTCGACGACGCCGACGAGGAGACCGTTGCCGCCGAGGTGCGCAGCCCGACACGGGAGACCACCAAAATTCTGCGCCGGACCATGCTCGCCGCGCAGCGGCAGGCCCTGAGTACGGCCAGTGAGAAGGGCGACCTCGACGACGAGGTCACCCGCCGCGAACTGGAACGCCTCGACTACGAGGAGGCCGCTGCGTGGTCGAGTACCGGCATCGAGGACTGACCTCAGTGGTCGGCCGCTGCGCCGAACCGCCTGCCGGCGCGGCCGGGCAACCCGTCCGATTCCGGGGCGAACGGGAATTCCGGGCCGAATCGAATCCTTGATCTTTTCATCGGAGGAAAGACTCGGGATTTCTGTCATTTTTCCGCCGCGTCGAAGCTATTGACCCTGGGTAAACCGCTGGGTACCTTTTTGCTCACGTGAGTATGGAAGACTGACTTACTAATCTCCGGGAGTCCCGTATGAGATCGTCAGCGCGCAACCAGCCGAAATCCGCCTTACGTCGGTCCGGGCTGCCTCGATTCAGCCGACGCGCGCTGGTGGCGCTGGCGCTCACCACGGGGGTCGGCGTCGCGGTCCTGCCGGCCGGCGCGGCGACCGCGGCGACCGGCCAGCTCCGGGTGGACCAGGTCGGCTATCTG
>CAJCJE010000892.1 GCA_903970565.1 Candidatus Melainabacteria bacterium
GGAGGCCGATGGCGCGGCTGAGAGCACCGTGGGAATTACCTCGGAGTCCGCTAAGAAACCGGCCACGTCGGCCGATTCGGTCGATGAATCGGCCGACCGACCGGTAGAACTGGATCAGTAACAGCGAATCTGCGGCCAGTCACCGAGGAACGAACACGGATGTCTGCGATTGATCACGGGCACCGTGCTGCCCGAACCGTCGCGCGCACGCCTGGCCGGCCCGGCGCCGGGCCGGCCAGGCAGCGCCGGGAACATCGGCCCCCGACACGGTGGGTACGGTGAGCGCGATGGACAGCGACGTGGGTACCACCCTGGCCAGTACCGGCCTCGTGGCAGACACCGAGAACCCGACGGTCGAGGGCAGGGCGACCGGGGACGGCACCGGCCGCTCGACCGGCCGGCGCCGAGCGACCACCGGCTCCGCGCCGACCTCGCCCCCCGGTCGGCTGCGTTCGGTGTTTCGCCTGGCCACCCTGCGGACGCACTGGCTGATGACGATCCTCATGGTGGTCGGCATCATCATGCGGGTCATCACGCTCCAGGCCTACCAACCCGGTCTGCTGAACCTGGACTCCTGGGCCTACCTGGACAACGCCGGACCGCTGGCCCCGCAGTTCCTGGACCCCATCGGCTACCCGCTGCTCATCCTGCGCCCGCTGCTGCCGCTGGGCGGCATCCACACCGTGGTGATCGTGCAGCACCTGGCCGGCCTCGGGATGGGCCTGGCGATCTACGCCCTCGCGCTGCGGCTGGGCTCCCGGCGCTGGCTGGCCGCGCTGGCCGCCGCCCCGGTGCTGATCGACGCCTTCGAACTGAACATCGAGGAGACCATCCTCTCCGACATCTGGCTCCAGGTCGCGGTTGTCATCGTGTTCTGGCTGCTGCTGGCCAAGGGCGTGCCCGGTCCCGGCCGTGCCGCGCTGGCCGGCCTGTTCGTCGGGGTCTCGCTGACCATCCGGATGGTCGCGCTGCCACTGATCGTGCCGGTCGTGCTCTACCTGATCCTGGCCGGCGGGCAGTGGCGCAGCGCGGCAGGCCGGCGCCGGATCGCCACCCGCGCCGGAGCCTGCGCTGCGGCGTTCGCGGTCGTGGTCTTCAGCTACGCCGCCTACTTCCACTCCGTCACCGGCCAGTGGGGGCTGAACACCGCCTCCGGCAACTCCATCTACGGCCGCACCGCCGAGATCGCCAACTGCCCGCAGGACGACCTCACCAAGGTGCTCCAGGAGCTGTGCCCGAAGGAGCCGCTCGGTCAGCGGCTGGGCTCGGACGCCTACGCGCACGCCGACGGCACCCCCGGCTGGCCCGGCTACGTGCCGCCCGGCAAGACCATCTACGACCTGGACAAGGAATTCGCCGACAAGGTCATCGAGCACCAGCCGCTCCAAGTCGCCGAGGCCGTGCTGCTGGACTTCGCCAAGGGCTTCTGGCCGACGCACATCACCTTCGGCACCGATCCACCCGCGATCACCTGGCAGTTCCTCACCGTCTACCCGGCCTACTACAGCGCTCCGAACCAGACACCGCCGCAGATCGAGCGGATGATGCAGGCGTACGTGCAGAAATACAGCGGCGGACCGGGCGTGGCCAGCCCGGTGCTCGGCCAGATCCTGCGCGACTACCAGACCGTGATCTACACGCCGGGACCGTTCCTGCTGCTCGCCGGGATCTTCGGCGGCATTGCCGGATTCGGCTACGGCAAGGCGAAACGCTCGACACTGCGCGGTCCGGCGCTGCTGCTGGTCGGGATGGCGGTGACCCTGCTCGGCATGGCCGCCGCGTTCGAGTTCTCCTGGCGCTACCAGCTGCCCGGCCTCGTCCTGTTCCCGCTGGCCGGGGCGCTCGCGCTGACCGCGTTGACCGGCCGGTCAACGACGGCGGTCACGACCGAGACCGCTGCCCTGCTCGGCACCGAGGGCACGCTCGCCGACGAGGACGCGCGCGCCGAGCAGACCGCGCCGGCCGAGGACGA
Organism: Candidatus Melainabacteria bacterium; assembly: GCA_903970565.1. GTDB lineage: Bacteria > Actinomycetota > Actinomycetes > Mycobacteriales > Pseudonocardiaceae > CAJCJE01. The sequence continues at coordinate 1,973 of CAJCJE010000892.1, forward strand.
CGGGCCGGCCGAGGGGAGTTGAGCGCGGCCGGCCCGCGTTCGGTCGGCCGAGTTCAGTTGATACCCGACAGCGCGTCCGCGAGCGGCGCGAGCACGGCCGGGTCGTACGGCGTGGGCAGCTGGACGATCGCCAGGTCGAGTTCTGCCTGTGCGAAGGCCGCCGCCGACTCGGCCACCGCGTGCACCCCGTCCGGCGACAGGAGCCGAAGGTGCGCGGACAGGGTGATCTCGGCCGGGTCACGGCCGATGTCGGCGCAGTGCTGGTGCAGCACCTCGCGCTTGCGCGCGAATTCCTCGATCGTGCCGCCGCCGAAGTTCCAGTGCTGCGCGAAGCGCGCGGTCGTGCGCAGGGTCCGCTTCTCGCCGTTGCCCCCGATGCAGATCGGCGGATGCGGTCGCTGGAGGGGTTTCGGCTCGCAGTGGGCGTGCTTGAGCTGGTAGTACGTCCCGGTGAAGTCGGTCCACTCCTTGGTCAGCAGGTCGACGATGACCTCGCAGGCCTCCTCGAACCGGTCGCTGCGCTCCTTCTTGCTGCCCAGCTCCATGCCGTACGCGCCGGACTCCTCCTCGTTCCAGCCCGCGCCGAGGCCCAGTTCGAGTCGGCCGCCGGAGATGATGTCCAGCGAGGCGGCCATGTTCGCCAGCACCGCCGGGTGTCGATAGTGGATACCGCTGACCAGCACGCCCAGCCGCAGCCGGGTGGTGGCCTGCGCCAGCGCGGCGAGCGTGATCCAGCCTTCCAGGCAGGGCCCGGAGGTGTCGGCGGTGAGCGGATAGAAGTGGTCGAAGGTCCAGGCGGACTCGAAGAGGTCGATCTGGTCCCCTTCGCGCCAGACGGCGAGCATGTCCGACCACGTGGTGTTGTGTGGGGCGGTCTTGAAGGCGAATCTCATACTGTGATCATAAGGGCGGAGTAGCTCCAGCTCAGGCTGGGGAAATCCGTCTGTCCCAGGGCGCGTTTCCCGGTCCTCCTCCGCGCAGCCGGTACGCGGGGACCGTGACACGCGCCGTCATGCTCTGCCCGACAAGAGGATGCGGTGTGCGAGACGCAGAACTGGCGGAACTTGCCCGTGCGCACGGAGTGGCGACCAGCTACGCCGACGGCGACCGACGGCAGGTCGAGGTGGACGACGCCGTAGTCGTCGCCGTGCTCGGTCAACTGGGCGTCGACGCCTCGTCGCCGGCCGCGATCCGCGCCGGACTGGCCGAGGCCGCCCGCGCCGCGACCGATCTGCCGGCGACCGTGGTGCTGCGGGCCGGCCACGGTCGTGCGCTGCCGGCGCCTGGCGAAATCCACTGCGAGGACGGCACGGTCCGCGCCGCTGACAGCGCCATCCCGGCCGACCTGCCGCTGGGCTATCACCGGCTGCGGGTCGACGACCGCGAACTGACCCTGATCGTCGTCCCGGACGCGCTGCCGCGGCCGCCGCGTACCTGGGGCTGGATGGTGCAGCTCTACGCGCTGCACTCGGCCGGGTCCTGGGGCATCGGCGACTACGCCGACCTGCGCGAGCTGGCCGACTGGTCCGGCCGGGAACTCGGCGCCGGCGTGCTGCTGGTCAACCCGCTGCATGCGCCGACCCCGGTCCTGCCGGTCGAGGCCTCGCCGTACGCGCCCTCCAGCAGGCGCTTCGCCAATCCGCTCTACCTGCGGGTCCAGCAGACCGCCGGCTACCGGCGCCTGGCGGAGGCGGCCCGGCGCGAGGTCGACGCGCTGCGTCCGGAGCAGGGGGAGCGGATCGACTACGACGGCGTGTTCACCGCCAAGCAGCAGGCCCTCGCGCTGATCCGGGCCGCCGACCCGGACGCGGACGCACCGGCCGATCCGGCGCTGACCGAGTTCGCCACGTTCTGCGCGCTGGCCGAACGCCACGGCCGCCGGTGGCGCGACTGGCCGGCCGAACTGCGCCATCCCGACTCGCCGGCCGTCGCCGAGCAGCGCGCGCAACTCGCCGACCGGGTCGGCTACCACGCCTGGCTCCAGCGGCAGTGCGCCGAACAGCTCGGCGCCGCCCGGCAGGCCTCCGTGGACGCCGGCATGGCCGTCGGCATCGTGCACGACCTCGCCGTCGGCATCGACCCGAACGGCGCCGACGCCTGGGCTTTGCAGGACGTGCTGGCCACCGGCGCCACCGTTGGCGCCCCGCCGGACGCCTTCAACCAGCGCGGCCAGGACTGGCAGCTCTCCCCGTGGCACCCGGCGCGGCTGGCCGAGGCCGGTTACCAGCCCTACCGGGACGTGGTGCGGGCCGCGCTGCGCAACGGAGGTGGCCTGCGCGTGGACCACGTGGCCGGGCTGTGGCGGCTGTGGTGGGTGCCCACCGGTAAACCGGCCAACCGGGGCACCTACGTCTACTACGACGCCGAGGCCATGTTCGGCGTCCTGGCCCTGGAGGCCGCGCGGACCGGCGGAGTGGTCATCGGCGAGGATCTGGGCACGGTGGAACCCGAGGTCAGTACAGGTCTGCGGGAACGCAACGCGCTGGGCTGCGCGGTGCTGTGGTTCGAGAACGACGAGAACGACGAGAACGATGAGGACAGTCCGCCCAGGATGCTCGCGCCGGCCGGCTGGCCCGAACGCGCCGCCGCCAGCATCTCCACCCACGACCTGCCCACCGCCGCCGGTTTCCTGCGCGCCGAGCACGTCCGGGTCCGTGCCGAACTCGGCCAGCTGACCGAGACCCCGGAACAGGCCGCCGCGCAGGCCGCCGCCGACCGGGCCCGGCTGCTGGACCTGTTGCGCGCCGAGGGCCTGATTGCCGCTGATCAGGCCGATCCCGACGAGGAGAGCCTGATTGTCGCCATGCACCGTCTACTGGCGAGTACGCCGTGTCGGCTGCATCTGGTGTCCCCGTACGATGTCATCGGAGAAGTCCGGCAGCCCAACCTGCCCGGCACTGTCGACCAGTACCCGAACTGGCGATTGCCGTTGACGATGCCGTTGGAGGAATTCCGCCGCGACCAGCGAGTTCAGCACATCGTGGATACCTTCCGTGCTGGGCCGCGCACCTGACGTCACCGTTTCAGGTGACAAAAAACTGTGATTGTTTACTTGCCGTCGTCACGGCGTATTCAACGATGGCATGGTTGTCGATCGTGTGTCCGGAAGCTGGCCTGGCTCCTGGTCACATCGATCCAGTATCGATACAGCAAGCGGAGGAGTCGAGGATATGCGGCCGTGGCCGGGGACGGCGTACCCGTTGGGCGCGACCTACGACGGAACGGGTACGAACTTCGCCGTGTTCTCCGAACCGGCGACGCGGGTCGAACTGTGCCTTTTCGACGAGGCGGGCAAGGAGACCAGGGTCAACCTGCCCGAAACAGACGGCTTCGTCTGGCACGGCTACCTGCCCACCGTTGGGCCCGGGCAGCGCTACGGCTATCGGGTGCACGGACCCTACGATCCGTCTCGCGGCGAACGCTGCAATCCGGCGAAGCTGCTGCTCGACCCGTACGCCAAGGCGGTCACCGGCGACCTGTCCTGGGACGAGTCCGTGTTCGGCTACCAGTTCGACGCGCCGGGCAGCCGCAACGACACCGACTCGGCCGGCCACGTCCCGGTCGGCGTGGTGATCAATCCGTTCTTCGACTGGGACAACGACCGGCAGCCGCGTATCCCATACCACGAAAGCGTGATCTACGAGACGCATGTCCGCGGCCTGACGATGGCCCATCCCCGGGTTCCCGAGGAGATGCGCGGCACCTACGCCGGCCTCGCCCACCCGGCCGTGATCGAACACCTCCAGCGGCTGGGCGTGACCGCCGTCGAGCTGATGCCGGTGCATCACTTCGTCAGCGAGCACAACCTCGTCGAGCGCGGCCTGTCCAACTACTGGGGCTACAACACCCTCGCCTT
>CAJCJE010000893.1 GCA_903970565.1 Candidatus Melainabacteria bacterium
TCTGCCATCCGCTCCGCGGCGGCACAGCGGTGGTTCGGTCGAGCTGAACCTGGCCCCGCCCGCCGCCGTTGACGACGATGAGCCCGACGCCAACTTCGGCACGCTGAGCGCGACCGGCCGGCCCCGTCGGCGCACCCCGGAACCGGAGCTTATCGCCCACCACGGGCCGGCCAAGATCCTCGCCCTGTGCAACCAGAAGGGCGGGGTCGGCAAGACCACCTCGACCATCAACCTGGGCGCCGCGCTGGCCGAATACGGCCGCCGGGTGCTGCTGGTCGACTTCGATCCGCAGGGTGCGCTCTCGGTCGGCCTCGGGATTCATCCCAACCATCTCGAACAGACCATCTACAACGCCATCATGGAGCGCAACGTCGGTGTCGAGGACGTGGTGATGCGCACCAGCGTCGAGGACATGGACCTGCTGCCCAGCAATATCGACCTCTCCGCGGCCGAGGTCCAGCTGGTCTCCGAGGTCGGCCGGGAACACACCCTGGTCAGGGTGCTGCGTCCGCTGATGGAACGCTACGATTACATCCTGGTCGACTGCCAGCCCTCGCTGGGACTGCTCACCGTCAACGCGCTGGCCGCCGCCGACGGGGTGATCATTCCGCTGGAATGCGAGTTCTTCAGCCTGCGCGGCGTCGCCCTGCTCATCGACACCATCGAGAAGGTCCGCGAACGGTTGAACCCCAAGCTTGAGATCACCGGCATCCTGCCGACCATGTTCGACCCCAGGACACTGCACTGCCGCGAGGTGATGGCCAGGGTCGTCGAGGCCTTCGGCGACACCGTGTTCGACGCGGTCATCAACCGGACGGTGCGCTTCCCGGAGACCACCGTGGCCGGTGAGCCGATCACCCGCTGGGCGCCCCGGTCGGCCGGCGCCAAGGCCTACCGCGAACTGGCCCGCGAGGTGATCGCCCGATGAGAACCCGTCCGATCCCCGGCCCGAGGCGGTTGCTCGGTTGACTCGTCGCCCATCACTGCCCGGCGCGGCGGAACTGTTCCGCCCCACCGCCCCGGTCGCCCCGCCAGAACTCGACCAGCTCACCGAACCGACCGACTCGGCCAGTTCCGGTCGCCGCAAGCACGAGTCCAAGATCACCGTGTACATCTCCGAGGAGGAGCTCTACGCCCTCGAACACGCCCGGCTGGTGGCCCGCGCCAAACACGGCCTGATCGCCGACCGGGGCCGCATCGTCCGGGAGGCCGTCGCGGTGCTGCTCGCCGACTTCGAGGAGCGCGGCGCGGAATCCATGCTGGTCCGACGATTGCGCCGGGAATCGGAGCAGTGATCGCGGTGCACGACTCGCCACGGCGCCCGAACGCCACGGCGCCTGCCGACTCCGCGCCGCCCGAATCGGACCTGGCCGAATCGGACCTGGCCGAACCCGACCCGGTGGCCGAGGCGATGGCAGCGCACGCCAGGGCGATGGACGCGCAGGCACAGGAGGCCTCGGCCGCCGAGGACGGCAAGTTCCGGGTCCGGCTGTCGAACTTCGAAGGGCCCTTCGACCTGCTGCTACAGCTGATCTCGCAGCACCAGATGGACGTCACCGAGGTCGCCCTGCACCAGGTCACCGACGACTTCATCGCGTACATCCGGGCGATGGGCGATGACTGGAGCCTCGATGAGACCACCGAGTTCCTGGTCATCGCGGCGACCCTGCTCGACCTGAAGGCAGCCCGGCTGCTGCCCGCCGCCGAGGTCGAGGACGAGGACGACCTCGCCCTGTTGGAAGCCCGCGACCTGCTCTTCGCCCGGTTGCTTCAGTATCGCGCCTACAAGCAGGTCGCCGCGCTGTTCAGCGAGTTGGAAGCCGCCGCGCTGCGCCGCTATCCGCGTTCGGTCGCGCTGGAGGACCGTTTCGCGCAGCTGCTGCCCGAGGTGATGCTCGGCGTCGACCCGACCACCTTCTCGCAGATCGCGGCGGTTGCCTTCCGTCCCAAGCCGCCGCCGTCGATCTCCCTGGATCACCTGCACGTCGCCAGGGTCTCGGTCCGCGAACACGCGGCCATGCTGCGCATCCGGCTCGCCGAACTCGGCTCGGCGACCTTCTCCGAGCTGGTCTCCGACTGTGGGCACACCCTTGAGGTCGTCGCCCGGTTCCTCGCGCTGCTGGAGCTGTACCGGCAGGCGACCATCACCTTCGAGCAGGCCGACGCGCTGGAGGAACTGCTGGTGACCTGGACCGGCGGCACCGTCGGAGAGGCCCACGTCGTGGCGCGGACCGAGTTGGCCAGCAGCGAGGAAGAGGAATACCAGTGACAGAGCATGGGGTCGCCGACGAATCGGCCCCGGTCGACCTCGACGACATGTCGGCCGAACAGACCGACCCGGCCGATGCGGAGGGCTCGGACTCGGCCGAGAACGGCGAATTCGACCTCGAACTTCCCGGCCTCGCGGGCGCCGACGACGAGGCGCTGATCCCGGCGCTGGAAGCACTGTTGTTGGTGGTGGACGCCCCGGCGAGTGAGGATTCGCTGGCCGGCGCGCTGGAGGTGCCCACCGCTCGGGTCCGCGCGGTGCTGGCCCGGATGTCGGCCGACTATACTGAGCACGGGCGTGGCATCGACCTGCGAAAAATGGGTGATGGCTGGCGGTTTTTCACTCGCGACCGATACGCGCCCTTCGTAGAGAAGCTTCTCCTCGACGGCCAGCGCGCTCGACTGACCAGGGCCGCGCTGGAAACGCTTGCGGTGATCGCCTATCGGCAACCGGTCACCAGGGCGCGGATAGCCGCGGTACGTGGGGTCAACGTCGATGGCGTGATCCGCACGCTCGTGCTGCGCGGGCTGATCGAGGAGATCGGTACCGATGCCGAGACCGGTGGGCTCCTTTACCGGACCACCGAACTGTTCTTGGAGCGGTTGGGACTGTCCTCTTTGGAGGAACTGCCCCCGATCGCTCCGCTGTTGCCAGAAGTGGATGCGATCGAAGATGTCTGACCGAGCCAGTAAGACCGACCCCCAGGGGGTGCGGCTACAGAAGGTCCTTGCCCAGGCCGGTATCGCCTCCCGGCGCGCGGCCGAGGACCTGATCGCGCAGGGCCGGGTCAGCGTGGACGGCAAGGTCGTCGGCGAGATGGGCCGCCGGGTCGACCCGGACAGCGCCGTCATCCACGTCGACGGCGTGCGGGTGGTGGTCCGCGAGGACCTCAGCTATCTCGCCTTCCACAAGCCGATCGGCGTGCACACCACCATGCACGACGACCAGGGCCGTCCCTGCGTCGGCGACTACGTCCGCAACAAGACCGATACCGGTGGGCCTCGGCTGTTCCACGTCGGCAGGCTGGACGTGGAGACCGAGGGCCTGCTGCTGCTGACCAACGACGGTGAACTCGCCCACCGGCTGACCCACCCCTCCTACGAGGTGGCCAAGACCTACCTCGCCGACGTCCCCGGCACCATCCCGAAGGACCTCGGCAAGCGCCTGCGGGCCGGCGTCGAACTGGAGGACGGACTGGCCAAAGTGGACTCTTTCAAGCTGGTTGACGCTCTGCCCGGCCAGTCGCTGATCGAGTTGGTGCTGCACGAGGGGCGCAACCACGTGGTCCGGCGACTGCTCGACGCGGTCGGCTTCCCGGTGTTCCGGCTGGTCCGCACGGCGGTCGGCGAGGTCCGGCTGGGCAACCAGCGTCCCGGCACGCTGCGCCCGCTCAACCGGCCGGAGGTCGGCTCCCTGTTCTCCGCCGTCGGCCTCTGAGCCGGTAGCGGCCGATCATCATCACCACCGGGCCGGCCGACCGCGCCGCCCGGCCGTCCCGCGCAACCGCCCCGGCTCAGCGATGCTCGTTTTACTGGCCGGGCGCTACTGATGTGTGTCACCGGACCCGTCCACCAGCTCTGAACTGGCAAAATCGGGGCATGACACAGTGGGCATGGCCGGTGCGGCGGGGCTGGCTGGTCCGGGACGCGGTACCCGGACCGGACGTCGACGAGTTCGCCGAGGTCGATCAGGTGATCGCCGCGCTCGCGCGGCCCGGCGCCGCCGACGCGACCCTGTTGGCCGTGCAACATCCGCACCACACCCCGGCCGCGCTGGCCGGCGCCGAATCCCTGGCCGACGCGCTGTCCACGGCCCGGCGGGTACTGGACCGGCTGCGCGCCAGTGCCTACCGCGAGGCCGACGACATCATCGCCGCGTACCGGGCGACCGGCGTGGACGGTTCGGCTCTGGGCGTGCTGTGCATGATCGACCCGGCCGCCGTGGACGCCGGCGGCATCGCCAGGGTGCGGCACGGCGAGCAGGTCTATCCGGACGTGGTGGCCGAACGCGCCGCCGTGCTGGCCGGCCTCGGCACCGCGACCAGCGCGGCGATGCTGCTCCCGGTCGACGGCGGTCCCACGCTGAGCAACCTGCTCCGCGACACCATTGCCGAACTCGGCGACCCCGATATATCCACAGTGGACTCAACGGGGCGCCGCCACGAACTCTGGCCGATCGGTCCCGGCCCGAGCCAGCGGGCCCTGCTGACCGCCGTGCAGAACCAGCCACTGCTCGTCGCCGACGGCAACCACCGCGTCGCCGCGGCCGCCGCGAGCGGGCTGTCCGGCCTGCTGGCGCTGGTCACCGGTGGCCCCGACCTGCACGTCGGCGCGATTCACCGGGTCCTCTACGGCACCGGCCGCACCCGCGCCGACCTCGCCGCCGCCTGGCGTCACCTCGGTCTTGAGGTGACCGACCTGACCGAGGTGTCCGGGGACCGGTCGCCGGCAACCCGTCCCCGTCTCCGGACCGCCCTGCCGGGAACGGTCCTGGTCCGTACGCCCACGGGTGATCTCGCCGTCGAACTCCCCGCGCCCGGCCCGACCGAACCACTGCCGCGAATCGATCACGGCGTCGTCGAGGCGCTGCTCGTCGAAGCCGCCCTCGGCGTCGACCCGGAAGGCCCCCAGCTGCGCCCCCTGCCGGCCAACCGGCAGCCCACCCCCGGTTTCGACGCGCTGCTGGAAATCGCGCCGGTGCCCTTCGCCGACGTGCTCAGCGTGCACAAACAGGGTCGGCGGATGCCCCGCAAGAGCACCTATTTCACCCCGAAACCACGCAGCGGACTGTTGCTCGCCGACCTTACGGTGTGAGACTCCCCGGCTGCCGTCGGCCTCGCCTGGGCAACCAGGCAGAATAGTGGACTGGACGAGCTGCGTAGGACGCCGTCCCGCCATTCGATGGCGACGTCTCGGTGACAAGGGAGATCAGGTGACCCGCGGGGAGCTGCGTGGCGTTGTTGCGCTGGATGGACCGTCGGGCACCGGAAAGTCGACCGTGGCCCGCCGGCTGGCCAGCACACTGCGTGCTCGCTATCTGGACACCGGTGCGATGTACCGGGCGATGACCGTGGCCGTGCTCGACGCCGGGATCGACCCGAGGGACGACGCCACCGCCGTCGCCGCGCTCGCCACCTCCCTCGCCGCGGCCGACCTCGTCATCGGCACCGATCCGTCCGCGCCGTCGGTGCGGCTGCGCGGTGTCGACGTGGCCGGCGAGATCCGTGGCCAGTCCGTCACCTCCTCGGTGTCGGCCGTCGCCGGGGTGCCCTCGGTGCGCGCGGTGCTGATCGAGGCCCAGCGGAAGATCATCGCCGATGCCCTCAGAGCCGGCGGCGGCATCGTCGTCGAAGGCCGGGACATCGGCTCGGTCGTCGCACCCGACGCCGACCTGAAGGTCTACCTCGACGCGAGTCCGGAGGCGCG
>CAJCJE010000894.1 GCA_903970565.1 Candidatus Melainabacteria bacterium
GTCGAGGCCCAGGAACGGGCCGGGCACCCGGTCGTCGTATTGCCGTACTCGCCGAACCGGCAGCACGAAGCCGCATTGGCCGGGTGTTCCCGGCAGGTTCGGCTGGCCGCCAATTCCCGGGATCTCCTGGACGACCTGCACGACAAGATCCTGGTCCGCGACGCGCTGCGCGAACTCGGCGTGCCGGTGCCGTCGAGCGTCGCGGTGCACCGCGACGACCCGAGAACGGCGGAGGCCGTTCGCGCCTTCGGCCTGCCCTTCGTCGCGCAGACCAGATCCGGTTTCGGCGGCAAGGGCACCTACCTCATTCACTCGGCCGCCGAACTCGACGCCGCGCTGACCGATCGGTCCACTGTGGACCAATGGCTGCTCAGTGCCCATGTCGGCGACCTGACCGTCAACTTCGCCGCCGTCGTCAACGCCGACGCCACGGTGCGCGTCGCGCCGCCCGCGATCCAGCTCACCGACACCGGCGCGGCCAACTCCTTCGGCAACTACGGTGGGAACGACTTCGCCGCCGCGCGGGACCTCGACCCGGAGGTGTTGCGGCTGGGCGAGTACTGGACGGCGCGGATCGGTTCCTGGTTGGCCGGCAAGGGTTTCCTCGGCATGTTCGGGGTCGACTACGTGGTCGCGGACGGCCGGCTCAACGCCATCGAGGTGAATCCTCGAATGCAGGCATCCGCCGCGCTGCTCGGCGAGATCGAGTTCGCCAACGGCGTGCTTCCCACGGCCGTCCGCCATCTGCTCGCCTTCCTTCCCGATGCCGATGCCGATGCCGAGGCGAGTCGTCGCGGCGCCGCGACGTGCCGCGAGATCGGGGGCGCGCAACTGGCCCTGCGCGAACACGGTGGGACGCGCCTGGTCGCGCGCGCTCCGCAACCCGGCCGGTACGCGGTCGTCGACGGCGAACTCGTCGCGCTCGGCGCGGCCGACGGCCTGCTGGACTGCGGTGAGCACGAGATCGCGGTGGTCGGGGTGCCGAGTCCGGGCACTCTGCTGTCCAACGGCGCCACCCTCGCCAGGGTCATCACCCGTGCTCGCCTCGTCGACCCCGCCGGGGTGCCGTTGCCCGCCGTGCGGGAACTCACCAACGCGGTCCGCGCGGCGTTCGAATTCCAGCCACAGCACCAGCCCCGGCTATCCGAACAGGCGCTGGAGCCGAAACCCCGGCGGCCGGCGATGCTCGGTCCGGTGCGCTGAGCACCCCGCGTGACCCGACCGGGCCGAATCGCCGGTAGCCCATCGGCCGAGCAGGCCGAACACGAACCAGACCAGTGCGCAACCAAGGAGATTCCCCACGATGGCGCTCAACACCGTGCTCGACCGGACCACGCCGAACCTGGTGGGTCCACAACGGCTTGCTCGGGCGAAGATGGGCTACGCCGCGCGCAACGTCGAGCAGTTGCGCGTGGCGGCCGAGCCGCTCGCCCTGATCGACGGCGAGCAGGTCCGCCCGGAAACCGGGGACGTCATGCTGGCCCGCGTCGTCGGGCTCGGCCACCACGCGCGTCTGCAACTGTTCAACACCCGCAAGGCCGCGCTCTACGTCGGCGACGAGATCGTGGTGGTCTGCGCGGCGCGCTACGCGCCCGACCAGTTCCTCGCCGACCTGCCGGCGAACCTGGCAGGCTGCCATCTGGTCGCCACCGGGGGCGTCGCGGCGACCGTGGTCTCCGCCCATCGCGCCATGCGTGAGCCGACCCGGCTGACCCCGCTCGGACTGCTGGCGACCGCCGAGGGCCGCAGGCTCAACCTCGCCGAGCACACCCCGGTCACCCCCGGCCCGGCTCCCACGCTCCGGCCGACAGTCGTTGTGGTGGCGGGCAATGCGATGAACACCGGGAAGACGACGGCGGCCGTGCATCTGGTGCGTGGCCTGAGCCAGGCCGGTCTGCGGGTCGGCGCGGCCAAGGTCACCGGCACCGTCTCCTACGAGGACGTGCTGGCCATGCAGGACGCCGGGGCCGTCCTGGCCCGCGACTTCACCGACGGCGGGTACGCCACCACGGTCGGGTTGGGCATCGGGCGGCTGCGCGGACTGTTCGGCGGGTTGATCGCCGAACTGACCCGAGCTGGCAGCGAGGTCATCGTGATCGAGGTCGCCGACGGACTCCTCCAGACCGAAACGGCCGCGCTGCTGCGCGATGCCGACTGCCAGCGGTGGATCGACGGCGTGCTGTTCGCCACCAGGGACGCGCTCGGCGCGATCGAGGGCGCGCGCCGGCTGCGTGAGTGGGGTCTGCCGTTGCTGGGCCTCAGCGGTGTACTCACCTCGTCGCCGTTGGCGATGGCCGAAACCCAGGACGCCGTCGACCTGCCGATCTACCTGTCCACCGAGATCTTCGAGGCCGGCAGGTGCGGCGACGGCCTCCTACTGTCCAATCCGGACACCGCGATCGGACTGCTCGGGGCGGTGAGGGCACGGAACGAACCGGCATGACCGGCACGGCTGCCGACATCGAGTCCGGTACCGACGCGGAGCTGCCGGGTGTCGGCCGGCAGTTCGAGATGCCCAGGGCCATCGCCGACGTCCGGCGCCGGATGCTGGTGCAACTGCTGCTGGTCGGCATCGG
>CAJCJE010000895.1 GCA_903970565.1 Candidatus Melainabacteria bacterium
CAACCGGGGACGAGGGAGCGCGGCCTGATGCGAGTGACGGTGACGGTCAACGGCGAGGAACGCGGCGCGGACGACGTGTGGGAGGGCGAGAGCCTGCTGTACCTGCTGCGCGAACGACTCGGCCTGCCCGGTTCGAAGAACGCCTGCGAACAGGGCGAGTGCGGCTCCTGCACGGTCTACCTGGACGGCAGCCCGGTCTGTGCCTGCCTGGTCGCGGCCGGCCAGGCGCAGGGCCGCGAGGTCCGCACGGTCGAGGGCCTTGCCGACGGCGAGACCCTCGATCCGGTGCAGGAGGCGTTCGTCGAGGCGGGCGCGGTGCAGTGCGGTTTCTGCACCCCGGGGCTGATCGTGGCCACGCACGACCTGCTGCACCGGGTGCCGGCGCCGAGCGATCCGGAGATCCGCGAGGCGCTGGCCGGGAACCTGTGCCGCTGCACCGGATACGAGAAGATCCTGGACGCGGTCCGGTTGGCTGGCCGGCGGGTGGCCGGCGAGGTGTCCGGCAACGTGTCCGGCGAGGTGTCCGCATGAGCCGTCTGGTCATCGACAACGCCGCAGTCTCCACAGTGGACGACGCGGGCACCGAGTACGTCGGCGGCCACGTCGTCGTCGAGGGCGAGCGCATCGTCGCCCTCGGCGAGGGACCGGCGCCCCGCGAACCCGGCGACGCCTACCTGGACGCGGCCGGCTGCCTGGTCACCCCCGGCCTGGTCAACACCCACCACCACCTCTACCAGTGGGCCACCCGTGGCTACGCGCAGGACGCGACGCTGTTCGAATGGCTGGTCACGCTGTATCCGGTCTGGGGCCGGCTGGACGCGGAGATCACCGGCGCGGCGGCGGCGGCCGGGATCGGCCGGCTCGCGCTGACCGGCTGCACCACCGTCGCCGACCACCACTACGTCTTCCCCCGCGACGGCGGCGACCAGGTCACCGCGCTGATCGACGCGGCCAACCGGATCGGCCCCCGGCTGCACCTGGTGCGCGGCTCGATGGACCGGGGCGTCAGTCTGGGCGGCCTCCCGCCGGACCGGATCGTCGAGGACACCGAATCCGCGCTGCTGGCAACGGAAGCCGCGATCCGCGCCCATCACGATGCCAGCGCCAACGCGCGCATCCAGATCGCGGTCGGCCCGTGTTCGCCGTTCTCGGTGACCAGGGAACTGATGACCGGCGCCGCCGAACTGGCCCGGCGCACCGGGGTCCGGCTGCACACCCACCTCGCCGAGACCCTTGACGAGCAGGAGCAGTGCCAACGGGAGTTCGGCCGCACCCCGGTCGAGTATGCCGAGGAACTGGGCTGGCTCGGCCCGGATGTCTGGCTCGGCCACGGCATCCACCTCAACGCCGAGGCGATCGGGCGCATCGGCGCGACGGACACCGGGGTCGCGCACTGTCCGACCTCCAACGGCCGGCTCGGCGCCGGCCTGGCCCCGGTCGCCGAACTGCTGGCCGCCGGGGTCGGCGTCGGTCTCGGCGCGGACGGCGCCGCCTCCAACGAATCCGGTGGCCTCGCCGAGGAGATGCACCAGGCACTGCTGCTGGCCCGGCTGCGCGGCGGGCCGACCGCGCTGTCGGCCCGCCAAGCCCTCTGGATGGCCACCGCCGGCGGCGCCCGCTGCCTCGGCCGCGCCGCCGATCTCGGTTCGCTACGGGTCGGGGCGCTGGCCGATCTCGCGGTCTGGCGGCTGGACGGGTTCGCGCACGCCGGCATCGCCGACCCGGTCGCCGCGCTGGTCTTCGGTCCGCCCGCGCCGCTGCACCTGTTGCTGGTCGGCGGGAAAACCGTGGTCGCGGACAACGAACTGCGCACGGCCGACGATGCCGAACTGGCCGAGGCGCTGCGTAAGGCGAGCAGCCGACTGGCGGAGGGAAGATCATGAGCCAGGACACCGCAACCAGTACCAGCGCCGTCACCAGCGCCGTCACCGGCGGGATCGGCAGTAACGCCCGCCGCCCGGACGGGGCACTGAAGGCACGCGGCCAGTTCGCCTACTCCTCGGACCTCTGGCACGAGGACATGATCTGGGGCGCCACCCTGCGCAGCCCGCACCCGTACGCGCGCATTCGCGGTATCGACCTCACCGAGGCGCTGAAACTCCCCGGCGTCTACGCGGTCCTCACCCATCGGGACGTGCCCGGTACCAACCTCTACGGCCTCGAACACTCCGACCAGCCGGTGCTGGCCGTCGACACGGTCCGGTACCAGGGGGAGCCGATCGCGCTGGTCGGCGCGGACCATCCGGAGACCGCGCGGCGGGCCATCGCCCTGATCAAGGTCGACTTCGAGGTGCTCGAACCGCTCACCGACGCGGAAACCGCCGTGTCCGGGGCCGGTCCCCGACTGCACGCCGGGGGCAACGTGGTCCGGCACGTGCCGATCCGCAAGGGTTCCGCCGAGGTCACCGCGCCGGTGGTGGTCAGCGGGACGTACGAGGTGGGGATGCAGGACCAGGCCTTCCTCGGTCCGGAGTCCGGAATGGCGGTGCCCGCCGAGGACGGCGGCATCGACCTGTACGTGGCCACCCAGTGGCTGCACGTCGACCAGCGGCAGGTCGCCGAAGCACTCGGCCTGCCGCTGGCGAAGGTGCGGCTGACCCTGGCCGGGGTCGGCGGCGCGTTCGGCGGCCGGGAGGACCTGTCGATGCAGGTGCACGCCTGCCTGTTGGCGCTGCACGTCGGCAAGCCGGTGAAAATGGTCTACAACCGCGAGGAATCCTTCTTCGGGCACGTACACCGCCATCCGGCCAAGATGTACTACGAACACGGCGCCACCCAGGACGGTCGGCTGGTCTACCTCAAGGCGCGGCTCTACCTCGACGGCGGCGCGTACGCCTCCAGTACCGGCGCGGTGGTCGCCAACGCGGCGACGCTGGGCGCCGGTCCCTACGACGTGCCGAACGTGACCATCGACTGCTGGGGTACTTACACCAACAACCCGCCCTGCGGTGCGATGCGCGGATTCGGCGCGGTGCAGGCGGGTTTCGCCTACGAGTCGCAAATGGACAAACTCGCCGCGCGGCTCGGGATGCACCCGGTCGACCTGCGGGCCCGCAACTCGTGGCGCCTGACGCTCG
>CAJCJE010000896.1 GCA_903970565.1 Candidatus Melainabacteria bacterium
CGCCAGGCCGTCGTCGTCGAGGGCTACACCGACGTGATGGCCATGCAGGCGGCCGGGGTGCCCACCGCGGTCGCCTCCTGCGGTACCGCGTTCGGCGACGACCACATGACCGTGCTGCGCAGGCTGATGATCGACGACGAGGTGTCCTGGGGCGAGGTGATCTTCACTTTCGACGGGGACGCGGCCGGTCAGAAGGCGGCCCTCAAGGCGTTCGAGGGTGATCAGCAGTTCGTCGCCCAGACCTACATCGCCGTCGCCCCGGACGGCATGGACCCGTGCGAACTGCGCCAGGCCAAGGGTGACGCGGCCGTGCGTGACCTGGTGGCGCGGCGCAAGCCGCTGATCGAGTTCGCCATCCGCAGCCAGCTCACCGACTACGACCTCGACTCGATCGACGGTCAGATCGCCGCGCTGCAACGCACCGTGCCGCTGGTCGCGCAGATCAAGGACCAGTCCAAGCGCGATGCCTACGCGGCCAAACTGGCCTGGTGGGTCGGCTGGCCCGACGAGTCGATGGTGGTCCGCCGGGTCCGCGAGAGCGCGGGTGCCCCGGCCGAGACGCAGACCAGGAACCGGGCCCGGCGAGTGGCCGACCCGAACCAGGGTGCCCTCCCGGTCCAGCCGCAGGGGCCGCCGCGCCCCGATCCGCGGGACGTCCGCACCCGGACCCAGCGCGAGGTGTTGAAACTGGCGTTGCAGGCGCCGGCGCTGTCCGGCCCGGTCTATGACTCGATACAGGATGAGGCCTTCACCGTGCCGGCGTATGCCGCGCTGCACAAGGCGATTCTCGCCGCCGGCGGCACCGCGACCGGCCTGGCCGGCGCCGTGCTCGTCGATGCGGTCAGCCAGCACTGTCCGGAAGGGACGGTGCACTCGCTGCTCAGTGAACTGGCCGTCGAACGGATTCCGACGCGCGGCGAGCTGGACGTCACCTATGTCTCCTCAATGCTCGCCAAGCTCCAGTGCGAGCAGGTTTCCCGGCAGATCGCCGAGATCAAGTCCAGGTTGCAGCGGATGAACCCGATCACCGATGGGGACGAGTACCGCTCGGCCTTCGGGGATCTGGTCGCCTTCGAGGAGTACTACCGCAGCCTGGTCAAGCAGACTTCCGGGGCAGTGTGATGACCACTCAGGACGACCTGTTCGACGCGAAGCCACGCCGGTTCGGCACCGGCTGGCGCCGCCGCTTCGTCAGCCGGTTCACCGGCCAGGACCTGGTACCGGCCAGTTTCGACGGCAGACTCGCCGACTCCGAACACGTGCTCGCCTCGGCCGAACTCGTCGACGGCGCCTTCCTGGTCGCCACCTCGCTCGGCCTGTGGCTGCCCGAGGGCGATGCGCAACGACGGGTGAACTGGCATCTGATCAGCAAGGCCGTCTGGGCGCAGAAACCCGGCCGGGAACTGGTGGTCACCGAGGCCGAGGTGACGGGCACGGTGGACGGCGCGGTGCTGCTGACCGACCGGCCGCCGCACCGGTTCACCCTGGCCACCCGTGGTGCGCTGCCCGAAGTGGTGAACGCGCGGGTCACCGAAACGGTGAAATCGACGCACCACCGCGACCTGCCCGGCGGCGGAGCCTGGTTCGTACAGCGCAAGGTCTCCGGCGCGGACGGCATCATCCTGCAAGTCAGAGCCGACCCGGGCACCGACCCGGCCGCCGTCGCGTCGGTCGCGGGCCAGGTTGCCGGCAAACTGCGCCAGCTGCACGACGCGAACGACGTCGTCTGATCACTCCTGTCTGACTACTCCGCTTTGATTCGCCGCGCGCTGATCCCTGTGCGCCGACTGGTGGCCTACTCCCGGTTCTTATAAAGTACGTACGTACGGTTTCTTATACCTGAGGAGGGCAATCATGTGGGACCCCAGCAAGTACCTCGCGTTCGCCGACCACCGCGGACGCCCCTTCCATGAGCTGGTCAACCGGATCGGCGCGACGACGCCCCGGCGCGTCGTCGACCTGGGCTGCGGGCCGGGCAACCTCACCGAGACGCTCGGCAGCCGCTGGCCGGACGCGACCATCGAGGCCTTCGACTCCTCGCCGGAGATGGTCGAGGCGGCCAGGGAACGCGGCATCGACGCCTACCTCGCCGACGTGAACACCTGGCAGCCGAAGCCGGACACCGACGTTGTGGTGACCAACGCGGTGTTGCAGTGGGTGCCCGGCCACCAGGACCTGATGCGCGCCTGGGTCGAACAGCTGCCGGCCGGCGCGTGGCTGGCCGTACAGGTGCCCGGCAACCTCGCCGCGCCCTCCCACCAGTCCATCCGAGACCTGGTCGCGACCCCAGCCTGGCGATCGGTACTGAGCGACGTGCGGCTGCGTGCGGAGGACGTGATCCTCACCCCGCAGGGCTACGCCGACCTGCTCACCGACGCCGGCTGCGTCGCCGACGCCTGGGAGACCACCTACATCCAGCAGCTGACCGGCCCCGATCCGGTACTGGAATGGGTGACCGGGACCGCGCTGCGGCCGATCCGCGCCTCGCTCGACGATGCCGACTGGCAGCGCTTCCGCGCCGACCTCGCCGCCCCGCTGCGCGCGGCCTACCCGGCCAGGGCCGACGGCACCACCTGGTTCCCGTTCCGACGGGTCTTCGTGGTCGCCAGGACCAGTTCGAACGGCGCCGGGACCAGTTCGAACTAGGTGTGCTGCTCGGTGACCCGATCGAGTCGGATCACCCGGCCCGCGGCGTGGGGGAGTTGGTGTCGTTGCGCTGGCCCAGCTTCGCCCGCACGATACCGGCCGCACCCTGCGCCAGCGGGTGGTCGACCACTGTCCGGTAGGTCGCGAGGAGCTGGTCGTAACGCTCCCGACCGGCGCGGGTACCCAGCACGTATCCGAGGGCGACGCCCAGGGCGAATGTCTTCATCTCGGGTCTCCTTCCGTGGCCGGTATGGCACCTGTCCAGCCATCTTCCTCCTTCCGGTAGCCAGTTGCCGGGGGGTGAAAACCCCCTCGAACCGATGCGCTAGACTTTCCCCTGTCCAGATCGATGGGACAGCACAACTGAACGATCCTCCATAGCTCAATTGGCAGAGCATGCGACTGTTAATCGCAGGGTTGTTGGTTCGAGTCCAACTGGAGGAGCAACAACCCAGGTCAGGCCCCGTCTCTTGTGGACGGGGCCTGACTGGTTCCATGATCACCCATGCTTTACCCATGCATTTGACCAGGACTCATTCAGTAGCGCCAACCGGTTCCAAGACCCCGGCTGCGCCGGTTTTGGCCACTCGCCGCTTCATGTAGCGGTTCTGCGTCATCGACACCTGAGCATGGCCGAGCTGGTCGGCGGCGGCACGCGCGGACAGCCCTGCATCGTCCATCAACGAGGCCACCGTCTTGCGGTAGACGTGGCTGGTGACCCACGCATAGCCGGCGGCGTCGAACGCGTCCCGCAGGTCAGCATTGGTGTTAGACGGATCACGTAGGCCGCCGAGTGGCGCGGTGAACACCGGATCAACCGGCTTCATATCCGCAGGCTTCCGTGCTCGCAGCATGCTCACTGCCCAGGACGGCAGCTCCAATGTGCGATAGCCGCTCACGCTCTTGGGCTTGGGCTTGATGTACAGCCCAACACCCTTCTCCCGGATCACCGTGCCTCGGACCTCAACCGTTCCCGCGTCGAGATCGATCGCATCCCACACGATCGCGGCAGTCTCGCCGATACGTAGCCCGGTCGCCAGCATCATGTCCGTGAAGTCGGGCAGATCTCGATCGATCGCGACCTGATCAACCGCGATCTTGGCGCGCAGTTCACGTGCGTGATCCAACTCCAGTGCCCGAGCAGGCTTCGCAGCACTGCCCTCAATTCGGCGAACCTCGCGTGCTGGGTTGTGGTCGTAGACATCGTGGCGCGTTGCCAGGCCCAGCATGCCGTTCAGGACCGTCCGCACAACCTTGGCAGTTGCGTTACCGTGCTTGTTTTTCACGGCCTTGACGAGCCGGTCAGCCCTCGACACGGTGACCTCCTCCAACCGCAGCTCGCCGATCGCAAGGATGATCTGATTGTCGAGCCGTTCGCGGTACTGCCTGGCGGTATTCGGTGACTTCTTCCCTTCGCGCACATCGGTTTCGATTTCCGCAAACCATAGTTCGGCCAGTGCGGACACCTTCGTCTGCGGAGTGATCTCGGCGCCGGCATCGATGCGCCCACGATCGCGGAGGGCTTCCTTGAGCCGGTTTCGCGCTGCCGTCTCGCTCTTCCCAATGCGCTCGACGGGTCGCTTGACGCCGTCATAGTCGCGGTAGTCCGCGATCGCCCGAAACTTCGCGCCGACCGGGTACACGCGGATCTCCCCGTAGGTCCCGACCGGCAACCTAGGCCGCGCCATCAGGCACTGCCCTGATCGCTGACCCACTGCTCGACATCGCCGGGTACGAAGCGGACGTACTTACCGATCCTGCGCCCGGTCGGGCCGTAACCCTTGGTGCGCCAAGCGTAGATCGTGTTGACGGGCACGCCGAGGTAGTCCGCGACGTCCTCAACTCCCCACAGTTTGCTGCTCATGCCGTTGCCTCCCTGTCGTATCGGGTGATGCGTTGTTGGCGGATGCGTTCGTAGATGGCGCCTGCGAGTTCGCGTTCAGCGTCGGTGTTGTATCCGGCGCCGGTTGTGCGCCAGTCGTTGATCACGATGATGTCGTCGTCGGTGACGCCGAAGCGTTCGAGGAGTTCGGTGTGACGCCAGTGCGCGCGTTCGGCGCGGAGGTCCTGAAAGGATCGTGAGTAGCGTTGGGACTTGGTGAGGAAGTGGCCCCGGAAGCCGAGCATGTGTGCCCAACGCCGCAGGAACCCCAACCCTGGTAGCCCGCCCAGGTCCCAGGCGGTGCGGATCATCGTCCGGTGGTGTTCGGAGATGATCAGGTTGTCGATGTCGACCTCGGAGCGGATGGGGCGGTCGGCGGCGTCGCTGGTCGAGGTGCCCTTGGTGGCGTACTTGGCGATGTAACCAGCCAATGCGTGATCGGTGATCTCACCCCGTCCGGTCTCGACCTTGGTGGCGTCGACGGGCTGGATGGTCCTGATGTCGACCTGGGTGCCCCAGACGAACCGGTGCTGGGCGGTGTCGCCGGTCGGGGTGGCGAGGGTTCGGCGGACGTGCGAGCCCCGCGCGGCGGCCTCGACCGCAGCGGTGAGCAGGTCCGGGTGCGCCCAGTGGGGGGCGGGGCTGTGCGCGCCGTGGGGGCCGTCGAGGCGGATGACCGCGTGGAAGTGGATCAGGCCGCGTCGTTGGTATTCGGCGACCTTGGCGTAGGCGATCCGGGCGTGCTGGTCGATCTCGCGGACCTTCAGCCCGGCCGCTTTGGCGAGTTCGCGGCGGAGGCGGACGGTGAAGCGGTGCCACAGGTCCCCGGAGTGGGCCTGCCACAACACCGCCCCCGCATAATCGTACGTAGCCGGGTCGATCGGTGTGCCGAGTCGGGTGTCGGCGTCGAGGTGGAAGGCCCCGCAGCCGCAGGGGATGCGTTTGCCGCTTCCGGCGCCGCGTCGTTGGGTGTGGACGGGGCCGAAGGAGGGGGCGGTGAGGGTGACGAACAGACGCGGCTTACCGGCCACGGTGTCGGGGATGCCTTTGCCGCCGGAGAGGCCGGCGCGGATGAGGTGGAAGCAGTCGGCGGCGTAGCGGTCAGCGCAGGCCGGGCAGACCGAGGCTCGCCGGTTGCCGCAGGGGGCCATGACCTGGCCGGCGCGTTCGGCCAGGGTGTCGCCGGTCTCGGCGTGCTCGATCCGCCATTCCCCGTCGAGATGGATCGGTTTCGCGCATCCACCGACCGATTCCACGTGCTTGCGCCAGGAGCGGAAGTCGGCGGCCCGGATACGGTCGCTGATCTGGTCGTCGATGCTGCCCAGCACGGCAGCGCCCGTGGTCATCGGCCGGCCCGGGCGGTGTCGAGGGTGGCCAGCAGGAGACCGATCGGGCCGTTGAGGAGCGCGCACAGGGTCTTCACGGCGTGCTGGGCCGTGGCGGTGTCCGGGACGCCCGAGCGGTAGCGCGGGGTTGGCAGGACGTCGGCCGTGATGGGGATACGGACGGTCAGCGTGGTGTAGGCGGTAAGGCGGTCGTTGGTCCAGGGTTCGGCCCAGGC
>CAJCJE010000897.1 GCA_903970565.1 Candidatus Melainabacteria bacterium
TCGCGGTGGCGCGCGTGGTGGTCGCGGCGGCAGCGCGCGTGGTGGTGGTGCGCGTCGCGGCAGCGGCCGGCGCCTTGGTCGCGGTCACGCGGGGCAGCTTCTTGGTGCCACTGATGACATCCTTGAAGCTGGTGCCGGCGCGGAAGGCGGGCACGTTGGTCTTCTTGACCTTCACGGTCTCACCGGTGCGCGGGTTGCGGGCGGTACGAGCGGCGCGGGCGCGCTTCTCGAAGACGCCGAAACCGGTGATGTTTACCTTCTCACCCTTGTTGACCGTCCGGACGATCACGTCGACGAGACCGTCAACCGCGGAGCTCGCGGCTTTCTTGTCGCCGAGACGCTCGGAGAGTGCTTCGATGAGCTGGGCCTTGTTCACTGTTAGTCCCTCCAGAGACCACACTGACCATACGGCCTCTTGCTGGGCCGACTGCACGCAAAGATAAGCCCATCGCAACAGAATTGCCATGCGCCACGCCCAATTTTTTGTTATATCGGGAAGATTCCCCTCCTCCGAGGGACGATTCCCGCCTTGGTTCGGGTCCTCGACGGCCCCTTTGGGAGGGTGTTGGATTCCCTGCGAGGCAGGGAATCCAACACCGTGTCCTACTCGATCACCCGGTCGTGGCAGTCGCGATAGCGGGTTTCCAAGCCGGCCTTGCGGATTCGAAATCGTCGATCTCCGCAACGTTTCGCAAGGTCAGGCCGATATCGTCGAGTCCCTCGCGCAGTCGCCAAGCGGTGTAATCGTCGATTGAGAGGGGGCAGACGAAGTCCTTGGCGGACACCGTCTTCGCCGTCAGGTCGACGGTGACCTCGGTGCCGGGCTCGGTCTCCAGCAGCTTCCACAACAACTCGATGTCGGACTGGTCACACTGCGCAGCCACCAGGCCCTGCTTGCCCGAGTTGCCACGGAAGATGTCGCCGAACCGGGCCGAGATGACCACCCGGAAGCCGTAGTTCATCAGTGCCCAGACGGCGTGCTCGCGGGAGGACCCGGTGCCGAAGTCGGGGCCAGCGACCAAGACGGTGCCCGAGGAGAAGGGCTCGACGTTGAGGATGAAGTGCTCGTCGGAGCGCCAGGCCGCGAACAGCCCGTCCTCGAAGCCGGTGCGTTTGACGCTTTTCAGGTACACCGCCGGGATGATCTGGTCGGTGTCCACGTTGGACCTGCGTAGCGGGACGCCGATGCCGGTGTGGGTGGTGAACGGTTCCATAGTCGTGCTCCTTCCAGCGGTTGTTTCAGCTCACCAACAGGTCTTCCGGCGAGGAGAGCCGGCCCCGGACGGCGGTCGCGGCGGCGACCAGCGGGGAGACCAGGTGGGTCCGCCCGCCTTTGCCCTGCCGGCCCTCGAAGTTGCGGTTGGAGGTCGAGGCGCTGCGCTCGCCGGGCGCCAACTGGTCAGGATTCATGCCAAGGCACATCGAGCAGCCCGCCTGCCGCCAGTCGGCCCCGGCGGCCGTGAAGATCTCGTGCAGGCCCTCGGATTCGGCCTGGGCCCGTACCCGCATCGACCCCGGCACCACCAGCATCCGCACGCCGGTGGCGACCTTGTGGCCCCTGAGCACGTCCGCGGCCGCCCGCAGGTCCTCGATCCGGCCGTTCGTGCAGGAGCCGAGGAACACCGTGTCCACCGCGATGTCCCGCAGCGGGGTGCCGGGAACCAGGTCCATGTAGGCCAACGCCTTCTCGGCCGCGGCCCGCGCGGTCTCGTCGACGATCTGCTCCGGGTCCGGTACCCGCCCGGACAACGGCAGCCCCTGGGCGGGGTTGGTGCCCCAGGTTACGTAGGGGGTCAAGGTATCCGCGTCGATGTCGACCTCGTGGTCGAAGACGGCGTCGTCATCGGTGCGCAGCGCCGTCCAGGACGCCACCGCGGCATCCCAGTCCGCGCCCCGCGGGGCGTGCTTGCGCCCCTTGAGATACGCGAAGGTGGTCTCGTCCGGCGCGATCAGTCCGGCCCTGGCCCCGGCCTCGATGGACATGTTGCAGACGGTCATCCGGGCTTCCATCGACAGCGCTTCGATTGCCGGCCCCCGGTATTCGAGCACGTAACCCTGCCCGCCACCGGTACCGATCCTGGCGATGACCGCCAGGATGATGTCCTTGGCGGTGACTCCCGGCCGCAGCGAGCCGGACACGTTGATCGACATGGTCTTGAAGGGCCGCAGCGGCAGGGTCTGGGTGGCCAGCACATGCTCCACCTCGGACGTGCCGATACCGAAGGCCATCGCCCCGAACGCACCGTGCGTGGAGGTGTGGCTGTCCCCGCAGACAACCGTCATGCCCGGCTGGGTCAGCCCCAGCTGCGGTCCGATCACGTGCACGATGCCCTGTTCGGCATCGCCCATCGAATACAACTCGATACCGAACTCGGCACAGTTGCGACGGAGGGTGTCGACCTGGATACGGGAAACCGGATCGGCAATCGGCAGTTCGATATCGACGGTGGGGACGTTGTGGTCCTCGGTGGCAACCGTCAGATCGGGCCGTCGCACCGGACGATCGGCCAGCCGCAATCCGTCAAAGGCCTGCGGCGACGTTACCTCGTGGACCAGATGCAGATCGATATAGAGCAAATCGGGCTCCGCTCCGGTGCCGCGGCGCACTACGTGTTCGTTCCATACCTTCTCGGCGAGCGTGTAGCCCATCGCTCCTCTCCCATCCAAAATATTGCCCAGGGAAGATCGGTAAGCCGCTGCCCGGACGGGCGAAGTGGGAAACCGAGTGTCCCCGGTGCTGGACTTCCCGAAATTTGGGAAGTTAGTATCGAGCTGTGGGACAGCATAGCGGGATCGGAGTTCTGGACAAGGCGGTGGCGGTTTTGCAGGCCATCGCGAAAGAGCCGTGTGGGTTGGCAGAGTTGTGCAATCGCACCGGTCTGCCGAGGGCGACCGCGCATCGGCTTGCCGTCGGTCTGGAGGTGCATCGGCTGCTACGCCGCGGTTCGGACGGTCGCTGGCGCCCCGGCCCGGCCCTCGCCGAACTGGCCGGCGGTGCGACGGACCCGTTGCTGGACGCGGCCGCCACGGTGTTGCCGAAGCTGCGCGACATCACCGGCGAGAGCGTCCAGCTCTATCGCAGGGACGGAATGCAGCGCATCTGCGTCCTCTCCGCCGAGCCGCCCAGCGGCCTGCGCGACACCGTCCCGGTCGGTACCCGCCTGCCGATGACCGCGGGCTCCGGAGCGAAGGTCCTGGCCGCGTGGTCGGACCCGGCCACCCAGCGCAGCGTCCTCACCGAGGCCGTCTTCGGTGAGCGCACCCTCCTGGAGGTCCGCCGCCGAGGCTGGGCCCAGAGCGTCGCCGAACGCGAACCCGGAGTCGCCAGCGTGTCCGCCCCCGTCCGCGACGGAGCCGGCCAGGTGGTAGCTGCGGTCTCGGTGTCCGGCCCGGTCGACCGCATGGGCCGCCGCCCAGGAGTCCG
>CAJCJE010000898.1 GCA_903970565.1 Candidatus Melainabacteria bacterium
CACCGCCCGCGCATACGCCTCCGTCTGCAACAACACCGGCACCATCGCCACCTGAAACTCCACGGTCCGGACCGACTTCCGCCGATGATCGATCACCGTCCGGTCCAGTTCCTCACGTACCCAGCCGGGCACGTTCTGGTCCCTGGTCAGCTCCTCGATCATGACATCCATTCCTGATCTTCGGCGCGCCGAACAGAAAACCGACGCGCCGACAAGCGGGGCGCCGTTTGAAACGCCTGGTCAGACCGTATGAAGAGATCAGCAGCCCAGGCTGCACAAAATGTCCGACCACTCGATCGGTGGACAAGGTGGAAAGCGGCGAACGGGCGTTGCTGCGACTGCCGCTGCGGGAGCAGGTCGCCGGCGTCCTGCAAGTCTCCGTGGAGACCTGACCGACGTGGCCGCCGCGCAGCGGGCAGCCACCTGTGTTGACTCGGCCGAAGTCCAGGCCATCCGTGCTGCCCTTGACCAATACCCCGGTTTGGCTGCCCGTAACGGCGAACCGATCGACGTGGCGAGTATCCGAAGCCACGCGGAATACCTTGACCATGCTTGGCTGGCCTCGCACTTCACCACCGTGGCGCAGCACGTGCCCAAGCTGATGGCCGACGCCCAACGGGCGGCCTTGCTCGCCCGGCGAAACAGCAGGTAGTCATGCACCGTGTGTTGGTGACGACCTACTGGTGACGTGGCCACGGTGCTGCGCGTGCTCTACCTGGTCTTCAGCGAGGGCTATTCCGGCGACGTCGACCTCGCCGGCGAGGCGATCCGGCTCACTCGCCAGTTTGCGGCCAGGACCAGGCACGAGGAGGTGGCGGGCCTGCTCGCGCTCATGCTGCTCCATCACGCCCGGCGCCCGGCGCGGACCGGCCCCGACGGCGGGCCGGGCCCCTCACCGAGCAGGACCGCAGCCGGTGGAGCGCTCGCCTGATCGCCGAGGGCGTCGACGTGCTCCAGGCCGCCCTCACCCGCGACCGCCTTGGCGAGTTCCAGGCCCAGGCCGCCATTGGCCGCGCTGCCCGCCGACGCCCGGACGGCCGAGGAGACCGACTGGGTGCAGATCGTCGAGTGGTACGACGAACTGGTCCGCCTCACCGACAACCCGGTGACCCGGTCACCGCGGCGCGGCTCTACGCCGAAGCTGCCCGATCAGCGCCCAACCTGCCCGAACGCGACCACCTCACGCGAGCCGCCGCACGACTCAACGCGCAGCTGCGCGGGGTGAGCCGCGCGCGGCCGAGCCTTACTCCTCGCCCCTACCTGCGATCATGATAATCAGTCCATATTGGACTGTTGGCCACGGTCCATCCACAACAACTCCGGCTCGACCGTGTCGAAACAGGCGGTTGCGGGTATCCCGCAACCGCACGGACGACATGGAGACGACGATGACCGAAGCGGAGCGCGACCCCATCTTCATCCTGGATGGGCCTGGCAGCATGGCCGCGCTCCGGCGATGGCTCACCCTGATCCGCGACCAGCGGTACCCGGAGCTGCCCGACGACAAGCTGGACGAACTGCGGCTGATCGCCACCGAACTCGCCGCCAATGCCATCGAACACGCCGCAGGTCCCCGCGTCGTGCGGGTGGTTTCGTGTTCACATGGGAACGTGATCGTCGTGCAGGTCGATGACGCCAGCGGCGGACTCGCCCCCTGCCGGGGACGGTCCCGGCTGCCCGCCGATCGCGGCCGGGGACTGACGATGGTGGCCGGAATGGCCGAGTGGGGCGTGTGTTACCACCCCGACGGCAAGACCGTGTGGGCGGCGGCCGACGTCACCGGACGGCCGTGCGGTTGCCTGTCGGCCGCGAGTTAGCCGGCGACCGTGCCAGGAGAACGCGCGATCTCGGGTCGCCGCCCGAGGCGGCCACGCGCTCCGCCGAAGCCCTCGACGTCGACTGAACTCGAAGAACCGATGGACCACGCGCATACTGGACGGGTGTTGGCATATGCGGAAGCGCAACTCGCGGCGGTCCGGGATCGGATCGGCGCCGGCGTGTTCGAACGGGTCGCCGGTCCGGACGGGCCGGCCAGCCGGGCCCGCATCCACGACACCGAGGGACCTCGCTGGTTCGCCGACGGCAGTGCCATCCGGCGCGTGCACGGGGACGCATCCATGTTCGTCGGCGGTCTGCGCGCCCTGCTGTTGCAGTCGCTGCACCCGTTGGCGATGGCGGCGGTGTCCGCGCACTCCGGTTACCGAGGCGATCCGTGGGGCCGGCTTCAGCGCACCAGTACGTTCCTCGCGGTGACCACGTTCGGCACCGTGGCCCACGCGACCGAGGCCATCGACACCGTGCGGCGCGTGCACGCACGCATCAGCGGGACCGCACCGGACGGCCGCCCCTACCGGGCCGGTGATCCGCACCTGCTCGGCTGGGTGCACGCGGCCGAGGTGGACAGTTTCCTGCGCGCCCACCAGCGCTACGGGGCCCATCCCCTGGACGCGCGGGGCTGCGACGACTACGTCGAGCAGGCCGCGCGGGTGGCCACCGAACTCGGCGTCATCGACCCGCCGCGCAGCACCTCGGAACTGGCCGAATGCCTCGCCGGGTACCAACCGGAACTGCGCGGCACGACGCAGGCGCGCGAGGCGGCCCGGTTCATCCTGTTGCGCCCACCACTGCCCACCCTGGTCAGGGCCCCGTACGCGGTGCTCGCCGCCAGCGCGGTGGCCATGATGCCGCGTTGGTCGCGCCGGCCGCTGCGGCTGCCCTACCTGCCGCTCACCGAGTCGACCGCGGTCCGCCTCGCCGGGCACACCCTGGTCGGCACGATCCGCTGGGCGATGCGTCCTCCGGCGGCCTGAGCGAGGGGTAGGTCGGCCTCGGCGTCCGCCGCGAGCCGGACCGACGCGGAGGCCGGCGGTGCCGCGACGGTGGCCCAGGCAGCTCGCCGGCACGGTGTTCGGGACCGGACACGGCGCTCGCGGTAACGTCCAGGTGATCACGTGTCGACAACGCAGTGGGAGGCAACCGTATGCCGCGCCTGGACATCCAGATCCCGACCCCCGACGGCCGGAGCAACGGGTCGCTACACATCCCGGAGGGCGACGGTCCGCGACCGGGCGTGCTGATGTTCCCCGACGCCGCCGGGCTGCGGGAGACGTTCCGGCAGATGGGCGACCAGCTGGCCGAGATGGGCTTCGTGGCCCTGATCCCGGACATCTACTACCGCGCCGGTGACTGGGTGCCGTTCGACCCGGCCACCGTGTTCTCCGACCCGCGGGAGCGAGCCCGGCTGGGCACCCTCATGGGCGGCCTCACCAACGAGCTGATCATCTCCGACGCCCGCGCCTACGCCGACTTCCTGCTGAACCGGCCGGAAGTCAGCGGTGACGCGATCGGCACCACCGGTTACTGCCTCGGCGGACGCATGTCCATCGTCGCCGCCGGCGGACTCGGCGCCACGGTCGCGGCGGCGGCATCCTTCCACG
>CAJCJE010000899.1 GCA_903970565.1 Candidatus Melainabacteria bacterium
CCGGGCAGGACCGCGACCGCTGCGTCCGGCTGGCCACCACCGCGCTGTCCGTCGCCGACCCGCACGGTGTGGCGCCGATCATGCCCAGGCTCTCGGCGTGTCGGGCGCTGGCCTTCGCCGACCACGAAGCCGAGGCGGAGGCCGGTTACGACCGATTGCTGACCATCGCGCGACACCGGGGTGCGACGGCGGCGACGGCGTGGACGCTGGTGTTCCGGGCGGATCTGGCCCTGCGCACCGGCCGGCTGGACGTGGTGGAGCGGGATATGGCGCAGGCCAGGGCCGTGCTGCCGTTCTCGGCCTGGTATCCGGGGGTGTGGCCGTATCCGATCGGCGTCGAGATCGCCATCGATCTGTTGTGCGGCCGGCAGGCCAAGGCCCGCGAGCTGGCCAACGGCCCGGTCCCGGCCGGGGCGCGGGAGGGCACGAAGTGGTCGGTGCTGCTCTACGCGCGGGCGCTGGTCGCCCTGCACGACGGGGAACTCCAGCAGGCCGAGGAGTTGCTGCTGGCGACCTCGGCGTACCTGCGCTCGCACGGCGAACACAATCCGCAACTGTTGCCGTGGCGGCAGTTGCTCGCGGAGACCTACCGGTTGCTCGGCGACCGCGAGCGCGCGGTGGAGGTCCTGGCCGAGGAACGGCAACTGACCAACCAGTGGTCGGGCACGACCGAGGTCACCGAGGCCGATCTGGAGATGGCCGCGATCCTGGCCGCCGGCGGTGAGCAGGTCGTCAACGCCTTCGCCGCCGTGTGCGAGCTGCGGGTGTCGCCGGACAAGCTGTACTACGCGCACGCGCTGGTCCAGTTGGCGGCGGCGCTGCTGGATTCGGACCCGGACCACGATGTCACCGGGTTGCTCGACGAGGCGGAGTCGATCATCTCGCCGTATCGGTGTCACCGGCTGCGCGCCCAGATCAAGCAGGTGGACGACCGGCGCGGCATCCGGCGCGGGGCGGCCGAGGCCGCCGCGCCGGAGTGGGCCCAGCTGTCCCCGGCCGAGCAGCGGATCGTGGCGCTGGCCGCGAAGGGGCTGTCCAACGGCGACATCGCGGAACGGTTTCGCCTCACCAGGCGCACCGTCGAGGTGCACCTGACCAGGGCCTATCGGAAACTGCGGATCAGCGGCCGGGCGGAACTGGCCGGCCTGGTCCCCACCGTGCGGCGGTGAGGGCGAATGCTGTCCGAACGAGACCGTGAACTGGCCGTCGTCGACCAGGCCATCGCCGCCGCCATCGGCGGCGACTCCGCGCTGATCGCGTTCACCGGCCCGGTCGGTATCGGCCGCAGCGCGCTGCTCAACGAGGCGGCCGGGCGGGCCGGGGTGCGGGTGCTGCGCGCCACCGCGGCCCGGATGGAACAGTCCTTCGCGGGCGGCGTCATCCGGCAACTGTGCGAACCGCTGCTGCCGCTGCCCGGCCGGTCCGAGGCGGACTCCACCAACGGCGAACTGGCGAGGTGGCTGACCGGGGACGGGAGCGCGGTCGCGCGGCTGTTCACGAACGGATTCGACCCCGACCCGACGACTTCGGCGCCGTCATCAGCGACGTCATCGGAGGCGTCATCGAGGGCGGCGTCGAGGGGGTTGGCGACACGACTGCACGGGCTGTGGTCGCTGCTGGCCGTGCTCAGCGCCGCCGAACCGCTGCTGATCGTCGTCGACGATCTACAGTGGACCGACGAGGAAAGCCTGCGGCTGCTGGCCTATCTGACCAACCGGTGGGCGGGCCTTCGGGTGCTCGTGCTGGTCGCCGTGCTCGACGGCGACCCACGCGAGGAGCATCCGCTGGTGGACGCGGTGCTGCTCGGCGCGACCGAGTCGATCGCGCTGGCCCCGCTCTCCCGCGCCGGCACGGTCGGCCTGCTGCGGCAGGCACACGCCAAGCCGCAGCCGGAGTTCGTGGACGCCTGCGTCGAGGCGGGCGCCGGCAATCCGCTGTTGCTGCGCTCGATCATGACCTCGGTCGCCCAGGCCGGTTACGGGACCACCGCCGACGCGGTCGAGGCGGTGTTCACCCGCTGCGACGCGACCACCCGCGAACGGATCGCCACCTGCCTTCGCCACCAACCCGAGCGAACCCGAGCGCTGGCCGGCGCCGTCGCGGTACTGGCCGCCCCGACCGCCGGATCGCCGGCCGGTTCGCGGGTGTCGGTACATGCCGAACTGATCGCGGAACTGGCCGGCCTCGATCCGATCGGCTACGCCCAGGCAGTCCTGGACCTCGACCGGCTCGGCCTGTTCGGCTCCGTCGATCCGGTGCCCATCCCGGTGCATCCGGCGGTCCGGGAGGCCGCGCTGTCGCTGCTGACCGTGGCCGAACTGGAGAGTCGACACGAGCACGCGGCCGAACTGCTGCGGGTGGCCGGCAGGCCGGCCGAGGAGGTGGCCGCGCAGCTGATGCGGGTGACCCGCTGCACGAAGCCGTGGGTGCGACCGGTGCTACAGGAGGCCGCCGTGGAGGCCCTGCGCCGCAGCGCGCCACGGGACGCGGCGGGCTACCTGCGCCGCGCCCTGCTCAGCGCGCCGCTGGAGGGCACCGAACGCGGCCGGCTGCTGCTGGACCTGTCCACCACCGAACGCGGCTTCGCCCCCGCCGACGCCGAACTGCACCTGTGCCAGGCGGTCGTGCTGCTGCCCGACGCGGTGTCCAGGGCCTCGGCGCTGATCGCGCACGCGACCACCTTCCTCGGCATGTCAACGGGCCCGCTGCTCGATCTGGTCCACGCGGTCTCGGTGGAACTGGACGAGACCGCGACCGCGCACCCGCGCTACGAGAGCCTGAGGCGGCGGTTGCGGGCGAGATCGCCGAGCACGCTCTACGGAGACCCCGCCGCGACCGAGGAAACCGTCGTCGCGGTGCTCGGCGCGGACACCGAACGCCGCATCGACTCCGCGACGGAACGCGAGGAACTGGCCGTCCTGCTCAACTCCGCGATCCGTTCCGGGGTGCTGGGCGCCGACCGGGTGGGTGAGGTCGGCGCCTCGATCATCGCCCGCGAGCCGGCCAGGGCCGAGCACGTGTTCGGCGTGGTGCCGCTGGTGATCGTGTCCCTGCTGATCGCCGACCGGACCGACGGACTGCGCTCCTGGCTGGCCGCCGCGCAGCAGGACGCGCAACAGGCGAACCTGCCCTTCGCCCGGTTGCTGATCCATCTGGAGCAGGCGTTCGTCCTGATGGCCCGTGGCCGGCTGGTGCTGGCGCGGGTGCACGTCGACGCGGCCGACCGGCTGGTCACGCCCGGCTACTCGCCGGCCGAGAACCTGGTCGGCTTCGCGTTGGGCCTGATCGGCATCCAGAGCCAGGACCGGGAACTGTGCGAGTCGGTGCTGCGCCGCCGGCACAGCCATCTCGACGATCCGGTGCTGAGCGCCGGGCAGCTCCTGCTGCGCGGCGCGGTGTCGGCCATGCGCGGGGAGTGGCACGCCGCGCTTCAGAGCTACCAGTCCTGCGGCCGGGCACTGCGGGCCGGCGGCTGGCACAACTCCGGCGTGCTGCCGTGGGCCACCGGCGTCGTGGAGATGTACCGGCGGCTGGGCAACGTCCAGGGCGCGCTCGCGGTACTCGACGAGGAGCAGGACCGGGTGAGCGGGTGGGGTTCACCGGTCGCGGTCGGTCGACTGCTGCGACTGCGGGCCAATCTCACCGAGGGTGGCGAGGGCGTCGCCCTGCTGCGGCAGTCGGCCCAGGTGCTGCGCGGCAGCGCCAACCAGCTCGAACTGTGCCGGACCCTCGCTCGGCTCGGCGACCGGCTCGACGACGACGCGATCCGGGCCGAGGCCAGGACACTGGGCCGCAGGTGCGGGCTACCGGCCTCGGCGATGCCGGGACCAGCGACGAAGGGCACCGGGGAGCTGCCCGAGTTGACCAGGACCGAGCATCGGGTGGTCACCCTCGCGGTGAGCGGTCTGTCCAACCAGAACATCGCCGACGAACTGTCGGTCAGCCTGCGCGCGGTGGAGAAACACCTCACCCGATCATACCGTAAATTGCAGATCAACGGCCGTGCCGGTTTGAGCGCGGAACCCGGAGAATAATCACCGTTAGTTAACACAACAGCGTTTGTTTTCCCGCCCGTGCCGCATTATATTCGGTCATCAATGAAGGCTTCATTGGGTAGTGGGACGACCAGTCGCGAGGAAAGGTATTCCCGTCAACATTCGGTACCGCCGACCGCCGGAACCAATCGGCCGCGACCGCACGCCAACCGGCGCAGCCGGGCCGATCACCCGCATTCCGACCACGAACGGCGCCGAAGCATCAGATCCGCGAAAACATCAGTTCACACGGTATTCTTCCCACCAATACCGGACGAACGAGGATAATCCATCCGTCGCGTCGGCAGTGACCACGCCTGGCAGCCACTGCCAACCACCGGGGGACAACCGGATCGGCGACCGTACCGAACCACCGAAACTGGACCGTTCCAGGCGACGAACACCTGACCGACCACAGCATTAGGTCGCCACCCCGCCAAATTGTTGCACCGGACCCGCGACCTATTTAGGGTTGCCGACAACGGCCAATGGTGTGCCCGTCGGATCTGGGAATCTCACCTCGCCCGGTACATCGACCAGTGCATCGGCCGACACTGAAGATTCATGGCGAATACTCTCTTTGAGCAACGACGAGAGCGAGCGCACTAGTGTCGCAGCAGCTGAAATCCGCTTTACCCGGCCTCGCCAGGGACTACCATCCAACCAGGACGATCCCGGCCGACCGGCCGCTGATCGGGATCGCGAATCTGGACCTCGCCCTGATCGTCCGGCAGGCCAACGACGACTTCGTCACCCAGTGCAGGGCGGAACACGGCGTGTACGGCCGCAGTATCTACGAACTCGTCCACGTGACCATGCGGGTGCCGCTGCGGCGCCAGTTCAGTCGTCTCGTCGACGGCGAACTGGACCGCTTCGTCACGCAGCTCACCCCCGAGGGCCCGATCACCGGTGAACTCACCGGCACCGCGGTTCGCGACGCGACCAACCAGGTGGCCGGGGTGACGGTGCTGATGCGGATCGAGCCGATTCTCCGGCCGCGCGCACCGCTGCCGAAGAAACCCATGCTCACCAAGGTGCACGCGCAGATTCTGGAGGGCGTCGCGCTGGGCGCGTCGACGACCCAGCTGGCCGGCCAGCTGCACCTGAGCCGCCAGGGCATCGAGTACCACATCACCTCGCTGCTGCGAAAGCTCGACGTGGTCAACCGGGCCGCGCTGGTCGCCAAGGCACACGCGCTGGGACTGCTGCGCTCGGACACCTGGCCACCACGCACGGTCAGCGAAATGGTGTCGCACTGACCTCGCCCCCGAGCTGAGCCGACCCGTACAACACCGATCCCTACAACACCGATCCGTACAACGCTGATCGGTACGGCGCGGACCGGCTCAGCTCAGACTGTCGAGGTGTTCGACGAGTCGGTCGAGCAGCGGTCGCTGCCCGACGACGAGTTTCCCCGCCGCGGTCGGCAGATCGAACCAGTTGGCCCGGTCGATCTCGGGAAACTCCCGCAGCCGACCCGAGCCGCGCGGCCACTCCATCGTGAACGTGCCGGGCACGATCGAGGCCGGATCGAGATCGCCTTCCAACGCCCAGGCCGTCACGATCTTCGCGCTGGACTGGCGGACGTCGCCCAGTTCGATCAGTTCGCCGTCCGGCACCGGCAGCCCCAACTCCTCCTGGAACTCCCGTCGCGCCGCGGCGATCGCGTCCTCCCCCGGTTCACACTCCCCTTTGGGGATGGACCAGCCGCCGGCGTCGCGGCGGGCCCAGAACGGGCCGCCCATATGACCGATCAGCACCTCGGTCCGCGCCGAGGACCGGCGGAACAACACGATCCCCGCGCTTTGTTTCGTTACCACTCCGGCCATCCTGCCGGTAGCGCGCGATCACGACAACCGGGCCACCCCGAGCGCGGGCGGGGCCGGAAACGGCTCAGCTCAGCAGTACGTCCGGCTGGTCGGTCGTCGGGTCGGGCAGCGCGGCAAGGCCGCCGAGCACGGCCGCGCCCCCGGCCGCGCACAGCACGCCGAGCCGAGCGGACCGACGCCG
>CAJCJE010000900.1 GCA_903970565.1 Candidatus Melainabacteria bacterium
GCGGTGAGCCGGCCGACGTAGTCAACCTGACAGCGAGCGATTACCAGACGCACCGCGCCAGCGTAGACGAGTCGCTCGATCGCGGAACGTGGCACACCGGATCGGCCCCCGGCGTGCTCGCAGGGCATGGCCGACTCGCGGCACAGGTGGGTGCGGCAGGATCGTGGACATGAAATCGGTCGGCTCACGTGAGGTCTACGCCAACTCCTGGATGCGCGTGCGCGAGGACGACATTCGCCGCGCCGACGGTTCGCCCGGCATCTACGGCGTCATCGACAAGCCCGACTACGCGCTGATCATCCCGTCGGACGGCGATCGGCTGCACCTCGTCGAGCAGTTCCGCTACCCGCTCGGCCTGCGCCGCTGGGAGTTCCCGCAGGGCACCGCGCCGGACCTCGCCGACCCGGACCCCCGTGAGCTGGCCCGGCGCGAACTGCGCGAGGAGACCGGGCTGCGCGCCGAGCGGATGGTCCAGATCGGGCTGTTGGACGTCGCGGCCGGCATGTGCAGCCAGCGCGGCAAGGTCTTTCTGGCGACCGGGCTGACGGCCGGTGAACCAGAACGGGAGCTGGAGGAACAGGACATGCGCTCGGCCTGGCTGCCACGCGCCGAGGTGGAGGCGATGATGATCAGCGGCGAGATCACCGATGCCCAGTCGGTTGCCGCCTATGCACTTCTCCTTCTGCACGAACGGGCCGATCACAGCTAGATCGACCTCAATCGGACAACCGGTATCGCCTGGCCAACCACTATTGTCAACGGATTGCGCAACTATTATGGTCTCGATGCCGCCCCAGCGAATGACCGGTGGACACCAGGCAACCATCCGGGGGCGCCGGGCGTCCTTCACTCCAGAACCTGTGCCTGGTCGGGGTGTACTCGGGCGTTCGCGATGATGGGGATAACGAGGAGTGCGCGTGGACGAGGGTGACGGGGAAGATCACGCCTGGCCTGGCGCCGACGGCGATTCCGGCCGCAGCGGCAACCTGGGCGGCGGCCCCGGCCAACGCCACACTCCCCACTCAGGCGGCCCCGGTGACCGCGACCCGTACGAGGCGCGCGGCCACGCCCCTCGGAATTCCTGGAACGACGAACCCGATCCGCCGACCATGCCGGTCCGTCCCAAGGTCGACGGCGCGGGTGGGGCCGCGTCGGCCCGGTCGACCGGCCCAGCGGGTCCAACCGGGCCGACCGGCCCTACGGGTAGGGGCCGGCGACGACGGCGCTGGCCGCTGGTCACCGGGTACAGCGTGCTCGGCCTGGTGTCGTTACTGGTGCTCGGCCTGACCGGATTCGCCTGGGCCACCTACAACTCGGTCAACGACGCGGTGCACAAGTCCGATGTGATCAGTTCCAACAAGGACCAGACCTCGGTCAACGGCGACACCAACATTCTCATCATGGGCCTGGACACCCGGCTGGACGAGAACGGCAATCCGTTGCCGCAGAACATCTACGACGCGCTGCACGCCGGGGACGGCTCGGACGGCGGGAACAACGCCAACGTGCTGATGCTGCTGCACGTACCGGGAAACGGCAGCCAGGCGACCGAGATCTCCATCCCCCGCGACGACTACGTCGACCTGCCGGGCTGCCCGGACGGCACCTGCAAGGAGAAGATCAAGCAGGCCTACGGTCTCGCGATGGACCAGGAGGCCAGACTCCTGGTCAAACAGGGGATTCCGGACTCGCCAGCACGCGAGCAGCAGGAACGTGACGCCGGGCGGCAGGAGGAGATCAAGACCGTCAGCCAGTTCCTCGGTGGCGTGGCCATCGACCACTTCGTCGAGGTGACCCTGGTCGCCTTCTACGAGATCGCTCAGGTCGTCGCGCCGATCCCGGTGTGCGTGCTGTATCCGACCAGTGACAACTACTCCGGCGCGAACTTCCAGGCCGGGCAACAGGAGTTGAACGCGGCGCAGGCACTGGCCTTCGTCCGGCAGCGCCGTGACGTCGGCGTCGCCTCCGGGGGCCGGATCAAGGACTACTACACCGAGCACGGCCTCAACTTCACCGACCTGGACCGGGAGCGTCGCCAGCAGGCGTTCATCGCCTCACTCGCCTACAAACTCAAGCAGGCCGGCACCATCACCAGCCCGTCCCAGCTGGAGCAGATCCTGAACGTGGCCGAGGCCAACATCGCCGTGGACAGCGGCCTGAACCTGTTGCAGTTCGCGCAGCAGGCGTCCAACCTGACCGGCGGCAACGTGACCTTCCACACGCTGCCCGTCGAGTCCTACCCGGACCTGGGCGGCAGCATCGGCGACGTCAACGAGGTCAACGTGCCCGAGGTACAGGCCGACGTGCGTTCCCTGCTCGGTGGCGGTCCCGACACGAGCACGTCGAGTTCGGCCGGCGCGCCGACCACGACCACGTCGACCACCCCGCCGCCCTCGGGCACGGTCGAGGTCTACAACGCCTCCGGCCAGGCCCATATCGCCGGCACGGTCGAAACCGCGTTGGTCGGTCAGGGTTTCACCAGGGGAAGCACCGGCAACAGCCTGGAGCAGTCGAGTTCGGTGGTCGAGTACGGCACGGATTCCTCGGCCGCGACCGCGGCGGCCACCGCGCTGGGTGGACTGACCACCAAGCACGTCGCCAGCATCCCGGCCGGGTACGTCCGGGTGATCCTCGGCCGGGACTTCAGCCTGCCGGCCGGGATGAGTTCGGCCGGGCCCACCCCGACCAGCACCGCGCCGCTGCCCTCCCAGTCGGCGCCGAGCAACAACGGCAACAACGACGCGGACAACGATCCGATGAGCAGCATCTCCGGCGGCGGCGTCCCCTGCGTCAAGTAGTCCCCGCAGCGGCCCTCTCGGCACGCAGCCGAGAGGGCCGCTGCACGGAAGCCCCGTTCTACGGTTGCTGGCCCTGGGAGTTGGCGATGATCGCGGCGGCGAAGGATCGCGCGTCCGAACACGGGTCGGGGTAGTCAGCGGACTGGGTGTCCCGCACGGTCACGTCCGCGTCCAGCAGCACTCCCGCCGAGACCTCGATCTGCACGGTGCACCGACCGTGCTCGAGCACGCCGGCCCCGGTCGCCGTGTCGACGCCCGGATAGCCGGACTCGCTGAAAGACTGGAACACCGCCAGGCTGGTCCGTCGCCGGTACAGCGCGGCCAGGCCGCCGGAGTGCAGGTCCACGCCGGCCTGGTAGCTCGGTTCGGTGTTCCGCACCGGCAGCCAGGAACAGACCGGGTCGGCCATCGCGGTGCTGATGGCGTCCGTGCTCGGCGTGCCGGGGGCGACGATGTGGAACTGGGCGAGCTGGTCGGGACGCAGC
>CAJCJE010000901.1 GCA_903970565.1 Candidatus Melainabacteria bacterium
CGAGTTTGTCCCCGCAGCTTAGTGGCTCGGGGTTGAAGCAGGGCCGAGTCCGACCCACCTTGTGCAGTGGCTCAGCTCACCGCCGTGACTTCGCCGACTTCGGTGATACCAGTCTGGTCCCGTTCCAGTCGGGCCCCACGCTGATGTTGGACGTCTGGGCAAGCCCGGCGGTGGGCACCGCCTCGGCGATGTCACTCGGCTCCACGTGGCCGTCTCGGCCGGACTTGGGTGTCAACACCCAGATCACGCCGTTCTCGGCAATGGGGCTGGTCGCGTCCATCAGGGCATCGACGAGGTCTCCGTCGTCCTCGCGCCACCACAGCAGGATCACGTCGAGGACCTCATCGGTGTCCTCGTCGAGCATCTCGCTGCCGCTCCGCTCCTCGACGGCGGCTCGAACGTCGTCGTCGACGTCCTCATCCCAACCGAACTCTGCAATTACCATGCCCGGCTCGATCCCGAGCCTCTCGGCGATACCGGCCTTGCCGGCATCTTCCGCGGCGACCACGGCTTGTCTCTCCTCCAACTACGCCAGTGCGGCAGCCGACGCCATGTTGGCGGGCCACCGCACATAGATTTCCCGACACTGTTGCCGGTTAGCGAACACTGCGCGACGCAGTTGCGCAACCGTTCTCCGCAGGACACGCCGGTAAGGACTCGGCAAAGGTACGTTTTCGGCACGATCCGGCGACTGATTCGACCACGGCGGCGACCGGTGCGGACGCGCGGCCGGGCGGGCCGGTCCGGGAATCCGGTCCGCGCGGCACCCGGCGCAAGCCCTATGGTGGCGCGGCCCACACCTGCGATCCGGCCGGTCGGGAACGATCCAGTGGCTACTCGCGGGTAGCTGGTCGCGGAGCGCATAGTGTGGCATCGGGAATGGGCGACGCCACCGAAATCGGTCGCGTCGCGAGGAGCGAAACCAGGCGAGGAGATCCCTTGGCCCCGCAGAACAGCAGCGGCGACGGTTCCGGCACGCCGGCGCGGGTGCGCGTCATCCGGGACGGTAGTGCCACGCATCTGCCTGACATCGACCCGGCCGAGACGGGCGAGTGGCTCGAGTCGTTCGATGCCGTGCTTGACGCAGCAGGCAAACAGCGGGCCCGCTACCTGATGCTGCGGCTGATGGAGCGGGCACGTGAGCGTCGGGTCGCCGTACCGGCGCTGACCAGCACCGACTACCTGAACACAATCCCCACCGACCGCGAACCGTGGTTCCCCGGTGACGAAGAGGTCGAGCGCCGCTACCGGGCCTGGATTCGGTGGAACGCCGCGATGACGGTGCACCGCGCGCAGCGACCCGGCGTTGGTGTCGGTGGTCACATCTCGACGTACGCCTCGTCGGCGACGCTGTACGAGGTCGGCTTCAACTGGTTCTTCCGTGGCAAGGACCACCCCGGCGGCGGCGACCAGGTCTACATCCAGGGGCACGCGTCGCCCGGCATCTACGCGCGGGCGTTCCTGGAGGGCCGGGTGTCGGCCAGCCAGCTGGACGGGTTCCGGCAGGAGTACTCGCACGCCGGACCCGGCGGCGGCCTGCCCTCCTACCCGCACCCCCGGCTGATGCCGGACTTCTGGGAGTTCCCCACCGTCTCGATGGGCCTCGGCCCGATGAACGCGATCTACCAGGCGCGGTTCAACCGCTACCTGCACGATCGCGGCCTGGCCGACACCTCCCAGCAGCACGTCTGGGCCTTCCTCGGCGACGGGGAGATGGACGAGGCGGAGTCGCGTGGCCTGGTGCACGTGGCCGCGAACGAGGGCCTGGACAACCTGACCTTCGTCGTCAACTGCAACCTGCAACGGCTCGACGGGCCGGTGCGCGGGAACGGCAAGATCGTTCAGGAGTTGGAGTCGTTCTTCCACGGCGCCGGCTGGAACGTGATCAAGGTCATCTGGGGTCGTGAGTGGGACCCGCTGCTGGCCGCCGACCGTGACGGCGCGCTGATCAACCTGATGAACACCACGCTGGACGGCGACTTCCAGACCTACAAGGCCAACGACGGCGCCTATGTTCGCGAGCACTTCTTCGGCCGGGACCCCCGGACCAAGGAAATGGTCAACAACATGAGCGACCAGGAGATCTGGAACCTCAAGCGCGGCGGCCACGACTACCGCAAGCTCTTCGCCGCCTACCAGGCCGCGATAGAGCACCACGGGCAGCCGACGGTCGTACTGGCCAAGACCATCAAGGGCTACGGCCTCGGTCCGCACTTCGCCGGTCGCAACGCCACGCACCAGATGAAGAAGATGACCCTGGAGGACCTCAAACTCTTCCGGGACGAGATGCACATCCCGATCACGGACGCCGCGCTGGAAGCCGACCCGTACCTGCCGCCGTACTACCACCCCGGCCAGGACAACTCGGACATCCAGTACCTGGTCGAGCGCCGTCGCCGGCTCGGTGGGTTCCTGCCGGAGCGCCGCGCCAAGTCCAAGGCACTGGTGCTGCCCGGCGACAAGGTCTACGACGTGATCCGACGGGGGTCGGGCAAGCAGGAGGTCGCCACCACGATGGCGTTCGTCCGGCTGGTCCGGGACCTGGCCAAGGACCCCGGTGTCGGCGCGCGGATCGTGCCGATCATCCCGGACGAGGCCAGGACCTTCGGGATGGACTCGATGTTCCCGACACAGAAGATCTACAACCCGCACGGGCAGCTCTACACCTCGGTGGACGCGCAGCTGATGCTCGCCTACAAGGAGAGCGAACAGGGCCAGATTCTGCACGAGGGCATCAACGAGGCCGGGTCGACCGCGTCGTTCACCGCGGCCGGCACGTCGTACGCGACGCACGGCGAGCCGATGATCCCGATCTACATCTTCTACTCGATGTTCGGCTTCCAGCGCACCGGCGACGGGCTGTGGGCGGCCGGGGACCAGATGGCGCGCGGATTCGTGCTCGGCGCGACCGCCGGCCGGACCACGCTGACCGGTGAGGGTCTACAGCACGCCGACGGGCACTCGCTGCTGTTGGCGGCGACCAACCCGGCGGTGGTGGCCTACGACCCGGCGTGGTCGTTCGAGATCGCGCACATCGTCAAGGACGGTCTGCGCCGGATGTACGGCGAGCAGGCGGAGAACGTCTTCTACTACCTGACCGTCTACAACGAGCCGTACGTGCAGCCGGCCGAGCCGGAGAACCTGGACGTCGAGGGCCTGCTGCGCGGCCTGTACCGGTATGCGGAGGCACCGGCCGGCGACGGGCCG
The DNA here is from genome assembly GCA_903970565.1 of Candidatus Melainabacteria bacterium. Lineage (GTDB taxonomy): Bacteria > Actinomycetota > Actinomycetes > Mycobacteriales > Pseudonocardiaceae > CAJCJE01. The sequence continues at coordinate 3,208 of CAJCJE010000901.1, forward strand.
AGGGCGCAGATCCTGGTGTCCGGCGTGACCATGCCGGACGCGCTGCGCGCGCAGGAGATGCTGGTGCGGGAGTGGGGGGTGCGGGCCGACGTGTGGTCGGCGACCTCCTGGGCGGAGCTGCGCCGGGACGCCGTCGAGGTGGACCGGCACAACCTGCTGCACCCGCAGGCCGAACCGCGCGTGCCGTACGTGACGAGGGTGCTCGGCGACACCAAGGGGCCGGTGCTGGCCGTTTCGGACTGGATGCGCGCGGTGCCGGACCTGATCCGGCCGTGGGTGCCCAACCAGATGACCACCCTCGGCACGGACGGGTTCGGTTTCTCCGACACCCGCCCGGCCGCGCGCCGGCACTTCCTGGTCGACGCGCAGTCGATCACGGTCGGCGTGCTGGCCGCGCTGGCCAAGCGCGGCGAGATCGACACGGCGGTCGTCGTGGATGCGGCCAACCGCTACCAGCTCGACGACGTGCAGGCCGCAGGCCCGCAGACCTCGGACTCCGGCTCGGCCTGAGCCGAAGTCGAGTCCGTCGACGCCCCTCCCGGATCTCCTCCGGGAGGGGCGTCCGTCGTTTCGGACCAGTCGGGCCAGCCTCAGGCCAAGTCAGGTCAGGTCAGGTCGAATACCGGCCGGGTCGGGTTTGCGACAACTGGGATCAGCGCGCGGAGACCCGCGACGCGGGCGGGGTCGAGATGGCTTCCCGGCGGGCGGTGCGGGCCCAGTCCAGCCAGCCTCGGATCACCAGTACCACGAAGACGAGGTAGACGGCGGCGCTGAAGTACAGGTGCGAACTGATCTGCAATGGGACGCCGACCGCGTCGACCAGCAGCCAGACGACCCAGAAGTCGACGAGGCCCAGGCCCTGCGCGGCGAACGCGACCACGGTACCGACGAAGATCCAGGCGTCCGGCCACGGCGCCCAGGATGCATACAGGTCGGTGAGCAGCAGCGCCATGCCGACGGTGCCGATGATCAGCGCGGCCAGCAACCCGAGCCGCTCGCGAGCGGTCGCCTTGCGTACGACCAGGCCGTACACCGGGTCGCGCTGCCTGGTGCGGCTCCAGGCCCACCAGCCGTAGACGGAGATCACGAAGATGACCACCTGCCGGGAGGCGAGGCCACCGAGGTGCGCCGAGCTGTAGACGGCAAAGAGCAGGATGGTCGCGCCCAACTGCACCGGCCAGGTCCACAGGGTTCGGCGTTTGGCGAGGAAAACCACGGCCAGCGCGCAGAGTTGGCCGAAGAACTCGGCGTAGGAGACTCGCTCGCCCAGTAGCGAGAACCCGTTGTTGAGCAACACGTCCACGGTGTCGTCCCTCCCCGTCATCACCCAGGGGCCGGTACGACAAACAGGCGCCGACCACCCTGAACAGGGCAGCCGTCACCGGCCCGCGCGCGCCTCCCATCCGGACTTTCACCGTCGGCCCCGGAATTTCACCGGATCGGCCAGCCACATCTGTGACCGGTTCGCGGGCTATCACCGCCGGTTCGGATTTTCACCGAGCCCCGGAGCGCACAACTCACAACATTGGTACCACGGTCGGCTATTCCCACCCGAATGTGAGCAACGAGACGAATCCCGACACTGCTCGTCCCAGCGCTGGGCGTCCCGGCAGTGGGCGGCGCTCACGCCAGGGACACCTGCGTCCTGGGCAGCACAACAGTCGCCCTCGCAGCGGCGAGGGCGAGCAGGTCCGCTCAGCCGATCGGGGAAGCCTGCTCGGCGCAGTAGCACCGAGCAGGCTTCTCTCCCCGGTCCCCACCGGTGAAATCCACTATGGACTGATCTTGGGAGGGCCGCCAGGCGACCGGCCCCGGATTCCCCCGATCGTGCGTCATTGGGCCGATCGGACAGACCGGAACACGCACTCGACGACAGCGGGAACCAGCCGGGGAGAACTCGTGGGATTCTTGGCGTATGAGCAGCAGCGCAAAGTCGGGCCGGGCCGGCCCCGGCAAGGGTCCGCTCTCCCGAAACACGTTGCAGGGCATCGAACGAGCGTCCGGCAAGCTCGCTGCGGCCAGCGTCGGCATGATGGAGACGCGGATGCCGTGGTTCGCCAAGATGCCGGCGGACCGGCGGGCCAGCGTGCTGCTGATCGCGCAGACCGGAGTGGCCGGCTTCGTCGAGTGGTTCCACGATCCGCAGACGGCGTTTCGGCTGTCGGTCGACGCCTTCCGGACCGCTCCGCGCGACCTGTACCGGTCGATGAGCCTGCGGCACACCGTGGAACTGGTCCGGGTGGCGCTGGAGGTGCTGGAGCAGGAACTGCCCGAACTGGCCGCGAACGAGCAGGAGCGCGCCGTGCTCACCGAGGCGATTCTGCGCTACGGCCGGGAGATCGCCTTCGCCGCGGCGACCACCTACGCGAACGCGGCCGAGGCGCGCGGGGCCTGGGACGCCCGGCTGGAAGCGCTGGTGGTGGACGGCATCGTGCGTGGCGACGCGGAGGAGTCGCTGCTCTCCCGCGCGGCCGCGCTGGGCTGGGGGCCGGGCGACGAAGCAACGGTGCTGGTCGGCAGGCCCTCCGCCGAGGACCCGCCGACGGTGGTCTATGGGGTGCGCAGCCGGGCCGCGCGGCTGGGCCGGCCGGTGTTGCTGAGCGTGCAGGGCAGCCGGCTGGTGGTGGTGCTCGGCGGCCATACCGACCAGGTCGAGGACACCGAGTTGCTGCCGAAGCTGGCAGAGGTGTTCGGTAGCGGGTCGGTGGTGGCCGGGCCGACGGTGGCCAATCTCGGCGAGGCGCACCGCAGCGCGACCGACGCGCTGTCCGGGCTGCGCGCGGTGGTCGGCTGGCCGGGGGCGCCGCGCCCGGTGCGCGCCGCCGATCTGCTGCCGGAGCGTGCCCTGGCGGGCGATCCGGAGGCCGAACGGCAACTGATCGAGCAGGTGGCGCGGCCGTTGGAGGAGGCGGGCGGCGAGCTGTTGGAGACCGTGGACGCCTACCTGGACAGCGGCGGCACGCTGGAGGCGTGTAGCCGGCGGCTGTTCGTGCACGCGAACACGGTGCGCTACCGGCTGCGCAAGGCCGCCGAGTTGACCGGGCGCAACGCGGCCGATCCGAGGGACGCGCTGGTGCTGCGGACGGGGCTCGCGGTCGGGCGACTGGCCAGGGCCCGCGGCGTCTGGTGACCGACGCCC
>CAJCJE010000902.1 GCA_903970565.1 Candidatus Melainabacteria bacterium
CCAGACCGCCTTGGTCAACGGCATTCCCGGCCGGTAGGCCAGATGCGTCGCGGACGGCGCGGCCAGGACGTGCACGTCCGCGCGGGCGCCGGGGCGCAGGACGCCGACGGCGCCCTCGCCCGACTCCCGGCGCAGGGCCCGCGCCCCGCCCCAGGTCGCGGCGCGGACGGCCTCGGCGACGGTCATCCGCAGCTGGAGCACGGCGGTGGCCACGCAGTAGGCCATCGAGCAGGTGTAGGACGAGCCGGGGTTGCAGTTGGACGCCAGCGCGACCGTGGCCCCGGCATCGAGTAGGGCGCGGGCGTCCGGCAGGGCCTGTCGGGTGGAGAGGTCGCAGGCCGGCAGCAGCGTCGCGACGGTGTCGGACCCGGCCAGTGCGTCCACATCGGACGGTGTGAGGTAGGTGCAGTGGTCGACGCTGGCCGCGCCCAGCTCGACCGCGAGCCCCACTCCCGGCCCGGTCCCGAGCTGGTTGCCGTGCACCCGCAGGCCCAGACCACGCGCGCGGGCGGCGAGCAGCACGGCACGGGAGGCGTCGGCGTCGAACGCGCCGGTCTCGCAGAACACGTCGGCCCAGCTCACCAGCGGTGCCACCGCGTCGAGCATCTCGCCGCACACCAACGAGACGTAGTCGGCCACGTCCACGCCCGGTGGGACGAGGTGCGCGCCGAGGAAGGTCACCTCGTCGGCGCAGTCGGCGGCCAGCCGGGCGCTGCGGGCCTCGTCGGCGACGGTGAGGCCGTAGCCGGTCTTGGTTTCCAGGTAGGTGGTGCCCTGCCGGTGCGCCTCGGCGGCCTGGCGGCGCAGGGTGCCCAGCAGCTCGGCGTCCGTGGCCGACCTGGTGGCCTGCACGGTGACCGCGATTCCGCCGGCGGCATAGGGCTTTCCGGCCATCCGCGCGGTGAACTCGGCGGTCCGGTCGCCGGCGTGGACGAGGTGGGTGTGGCTGTCCACCCAGCCGGGCAGCACGGCCGCGCCGAGCACGTCGACCCGCGCGTCGGCGGCGGGCGCGGCGGCGGCGGGGCCGACCCAGACGATCCGGTCGCCGTCCAGCACCAGCGCGGCGTCGGTCAACTGGCCGAATTCCTCGTCGTTGGTGGTCAGCTCACCGATCCCGGTCACCACCGTGCTACTCACGAATGTCCCTCCCTCGAATCGCGCCAGAGCCGCTCGATCTGCCCGGCCAGCTGCCGGCCGACCTCGCCGACGGCCTCGTGCCGCCCCTCACGCGCCACGACTCGGCCGTCGACGACGACGGTGTGTACGTCGGCGGAGTTCGCGGCGAGGATGACCTGTTCCGGCGCGCAGCCCGCGGTGCGCACGGTGTCAGTGTCCACCGCGACCAGGTCGGCCGGCGCGCCGACGGCCAGCCGACCGGCGCCGGGCCGGCCGAGTGCCGCGTGGCCGGCCTCGGTCGCGGCGGCCAGGAGTTCGGCCGGGGAGAACCGGCCGCGTTGGCCGGTGCGCAGCCGTTCGCCGTGTTCCAGGGCGCGGGCCTCGGTGAACGGGTCGATCACCGCGTGCTGGTCGGTGCCCAGCGCGAGCGGCGCGCCGGCGTCGCGGAGTTCACGGGCCGGGCCGATGCCGTCGGCGAGGTCGGCCTCGGTGCTGGGACAGAAGCAGGCGGTGGCGTGCCGGTCGCCGAGCAGTCCGATGTCGCCGGTGGTCAGATGGGTGGCGTGCACGGCGGTGGTGTGCTCGCCCAGGGCGCCGTGTTCGTCGAGCAGTTCGGTGGGAGTACGTCCGTAGTACTCCTGGCAGGCCGCGTTCTCGGCGGGCTGCTCGGAGAGGTGGACGTGCAGCGGGGCCTTCCGCGCGGCGGCCCAGCCGGCGACCGGTCCGATCGCCTCGACCGGCACCGCGCGGACGGAATGGAGGGCCGCGCCGAGCACGGTGGACGGCGTACCGGAGCGCCATGAGTCCACTCTGGACAGCCAACCGTCCGCGTCGCCATCGCCGAAACGGCGTTGCACGCCGGCAAGTTCGGTGCCGATGCCGCCGGTCAGATAGCAGGCATCCAGCAGGGTCAGCCGGATGCCGGCATCGACGGCGGCCTGCGCCAGGGCCGCGCCCATCGCGTTCGGGTCGGCGTAGCGGGTGCCGTCGCGGTCGTGGTGCAGGTAGTGGAACTCGCCGACGCCGGTGAACCCGGCGAGCACCATTTCCGCGTAGACCAGCCGGGCCAGCCGGTAGTAGCCGTCCGGATCGAGTCGGCCGGCGAGCTGGTACATGGTGTCCCGCCAGGTCCAGAACGTGCCGCCGCCGTGGTGGGTTCGACCGCGCAGCGCCCGGTGGAAGGCGTGCGAGTGCGCGTTGGCGAAACCGGGGAACACCAGCCCGGACAGCCGATGCGCACCGGGCGGCGGCGTGTCCTCCTGCGCCGTCGAGGAAATCGTGCCGTCCGACGCGCAGGTCACAGTGACTCCGCGAGTAACGCCTGCTGGCAGCAAAGCCGTTACACACCAGAACTGTGTCACTGGCACAGGTGCTCCAGCACGGTGGCCAGCGCGGCGGTGCCGGCGATCCGGTCGGACACTTCGGCGTATTCGGCCGGGGCGTGGCTGATCCCGGTCGGGTTGCGCACGAACAGCATCGCGGTGGGCACGGACGCGGCCAGGATGCCG
>CAJCJE010000903.1 GCA_903970565.1 Candidatus Melainabacteria bacterium
TGGACACCTCGGGAGACTGCGTCCCCGCCGAAGCGGCGATCACGGTCCCATCGTCCGCCGAGCCATTAGCCACGGCGCTGCCGCCGGCAGGGGCCGTCTCCGAGCCGCCGGTGATTTCCGGGCTGTTCCGTGCGACCTGCACGGTCGGTGCATCCGGGCGATCCGGCTTCTCGGTTGGTGTCACGAGCAATCCTTAACTTGGTGAGTTGTCAGTGGACTCGGGCTCGGCGTCCCCCAGCCCATCGGCATCGTCATCGGCGACGTCGGCGACATCGGTGCTGTCGGTGCCGTCGACCGACGAACCGTCGGCCTCGACCACCGTGGGCGAAACGTCCCCGTCCTCGGAGACGTCTGAAGGGTCCTCCGCGTTGCCGGCGATCGCGACCAGAGTGGTGCCTTCGGCGAGATTCATCAACCGAACTCCCTTGGTCTGCCGGCCTGCCTTGCGTACCTCGATGGCGCGGGTCCTGATCAAGCCACCGGAGGAGGTGATCGCGTAGATCTCATCGTCGACATCCACGATCAGCGCGCCCACCAGCCTGCCACGCCGACTGTCGTGCTGGATGGTCAGCACGCCCTTGCCGCCGCGCCCCTGAACCGAGTAGTCCTCGATCGGGGTCCGCTTGGCATAGCCGCCGTTGGTCGCGACCAACACGAACCGGTCCTCGACCACCACACCGATGGAGAGCAGCTCGTCGCCCTCGTTGAACCGCATTCCCAGCACCCCGGAGGTGGCCCGGCCCATCGGCCGGAGTGCCTCGTCGGTGGCCTGGAACCGGATCGACTGACCGCCCGCGGAGACCAGCAGCAGGTCGTCCTCACCGGAGCAGAGCACCGCGCCGACCAGTTCGTCGTCCTCGCGCAGGTTGATGCCGATCAGGCCGCCGGCCCGGTTGGAGTCGAAGTCGGCCAGCTTGCTCTTCTTCACCAGGCCGCTCTTGGTGGCCAGTACCAGGTATGGCGCGGCCTGGTAGTCCGAGATCTGGATGACCTGGGCGATCTGCTCCTCGGACTGGAAGGCGAGCAGGTTGGCGACGTGCTGGCCGCGCGCGGTCCGGCTGGCTTCGGGCAGTTCGTAGGCCTTGGCCCGGTAGACGCGCCCCTTGTTGGTGAAGAACAACAACCAGTCGTGGGTGGAGCAGACGAAGAAGTGCGCCACGATGTCGTCCTGCTTGAGCGCGGCTCCCTGCACGCCCTTGCCGCCGCGTTTCTGCGCGCGGTACAGATCGGTTTTCGTTCGTTTGGCGTACCCCGAGCGGGTGATGGTGACGACGACGTCCTCGACCGCGATGAGGTCCTCGACCGAGACCTCGCCGTCGAACGGGATGATTCTGGTGCGCCGATCGTCGCCGTGCTTGTCGACGATCTCCATCAGCTCGTCGCGCACGATGCCGCGCTGCCGCTCCGGTTTGAGCAGAATGTCCTGGTAGTCGTCGATCTCCCGCTCGATCTCGGCGAGGTCGTCGATGATCCGCTGTCGCTCCAGGGCGGCCAGCCGGCGCAGCTGCATGTCCAGGATCGCGGTCGCCTGGATCTCGTCGACGTCCAGCAGCGACATCAGCTGCGGCCGGGCTTCCTCGGCCGAGGGTGAGCGGCGGATCAGCGCGATGACGTCGTCGAGCATCTCCAGGGCCTTGACGTAACCGCGCAGGATGTGCGCGCGCTCCTGGGCCTTGCGCAGCAGATACCTGGTCCGCCGGACGATGACCTCGACCTGGTGGTGCACGTAGTGCCGGACGATCTGGTCCAGTCGCAGCGTGCGCGGCACCCGGTCGACCAGCGCCAGCATGTTGACGCCGAAGTTGTGCTGCAACTGGGTGTGCTTGTAGAGGTTGTTGAGCACCACCTTGGCGACCGCGTCCCGGCGCAGGGTGACCACGATCCGCAGCCCGCGCCGGTTGTTGGACTCGTCGGCGATGTCCGCGATGCCGGTCAGCTTGCCGTCCCGGACCAGGGTGGCGATGTTCTCCACCAGGTTGTCCGGGTTCACCTGGTAGGGCAGTTCGGTGACGATCAGGGCGGTGCGGCCCTTGGCGTCCTCGTCGACCTCGACCACCGAGCGCATCCGGATCGAACCGCGACCGGTCCGGTAGGCCTCCTCGATGCCGGAGGTGCCCAGGATCATCGCCTTGGTCGGGAAGTCCGGCCCCTTGATCCGCTGGATCAGCGCGGCGAGGGTCTCGTTCTCGTCGGCGTCCCAGTTCTCCAGCGCCCAGACCACGCCGTCGGCGACCTCGCGCAGGTTGTGCGGCGGGATGTTGGTCGCCATGCCGACCGCGATCCCGCTGCCGCCGTTGACGAGCAGGTTCGGAATCCGCGCGGGCAGTACCGTCGGCTCCTCGGTCTTGCCGTCGTAGTTGGGCGCGAAGTCGACGGTTTCCTTCTCGATGTCGGCCAGCATCGACATGGCCAACGGCATCAGCTTCGCCTCGGTGTTGTGGCTGACGAACCCGTCGGTCACGAAGGCGTGATCCTCGGAATCGACCCGGAGGCTGTACACCGGCCGCGTGCCGGCGGAGGTGACCGAATCGACTTCGGCGTAGTAGTACCGGCCGTCAACGAGCGGTTCGACCACGTCGAGCACGTCGGAACTGGTGATGTGCTCGGTGATCTGGTCCCGGTTGGTCTCCCACCGCTCAACCCGGTCGACGTTGTGCCGACGCAGCCAGTCCCGCTCGGTCCACCGCTCGGCGCCGTGCGCGCGGATGTACTCCCCCACGAACGGCACACAGTCGCTGGAGGACGGTCGGCTCTCGATCGGCAGCACGTCCAGGATCGCGGTCAGGTTCTCCTGCTTGACGCCGAGGAAACCAACCTGCGTGGCGAAGATCCGCGCATCCCGCCGATTGCTGACGACGACCGTGAACTCGCCGTTGTCGTAGCGGACCTGCTTGCTGACCACCCCGAACTCCAGCAACAGCGACTGGACGTCGTCGGCGAGCTGCCCACTGCGCGTCGAGTAGGAGATCCGCACGCTGTTGCGTGGCAGGGCCGAGGCCGATCCGTCGCCGGTGAACAGCGAGCTGAGGAACGCGCGCTTGACCGTTCGACCCGACTGCCAGACGAATTCCGGCACACGCTTGGCCGCGCCGCGCTGACCGACCATCTCGGCCAACACGCTCTGCCGCAGTGCGGTCAGGTTGTGGATGTCGATCTCGTGCAACGTCGAGCCGGACTTGATCGTCCGTTTGGACACGGAGCGCGGACCGCCGACGATGTCGTCGTAGGTCTTGAGGACGAAGGAGAAGTAATCCTCGTCGACGTTGTTGAAGCCGGCACGGTTGGGGGAAACGAACCCCTCGCTGACGAACGCACCGGCCAGGATCGCGGCGGCGTACTCGCGCGCCAGCGGTAGCGACTCCTCGGTGGCGCCGGTGCGCTGCATGACCACCCGGTCGCCCGGCTCGATCTCGGCGAGCAGCTTCCACAACAGGGTCGGCACGCCGAGCACGTTCACCAGGCACAGCACCGGGTGGTTGTACGTGCCGGTAAGCTGGTAACCGTTCCTGGTGGCCAGCCGCAACGTCGGGTGACTACCGGAGTGGAACAGCATGTTCGCCCGTACCGGATCACCGTTTCGGTCGAGCACCTTGAGGTCGATCGGATTGTCGCTGTAGGGCTGGGCGTCCGGCACGATGTCGCCGATCCGTACCGAGCCACCGTCCGCCAACCTGACCCGTGTTTCCGGAACAAGGCAGTACCGCATGGCGGCAGCCGGGTCGTTGCCGGGAGAGCCGAAGTTGCCCTGGCCGTCGATCAGCGGATAGCGCAGCGACCAGGGCTGGGCCAGCCGGACCAGGGTGTCGTAGATCGAGGAGTCGCCGTGCGGATGGTAGTTGCCCATCACGTCGCCGACCACGCGGGAGCACTTGACGTGACTGCGGTCCGGCCGCAGGCCGCTGGCGTACATCGAGTAGAGCACCCGGCGGTGTACCGGCTTGAGGCCGTCCCGCACATCGGGCAGGGCACGCGACACGATCACGCTCATCGCGTA
>CAJCJE010000904.1 GCA_903970565.1 Candidatus Melainabacteria bacterium
GGTTCACCACATCCGGATCGCGCCCCAGAACACGTCGTCGGTGGTCACGTCGGTGACGCCGTCCGGGTCGCCGGACTGGTAGGCGTTCATCTGCTTGCCGCTGCCGAGGTAGACCGCGACATGCTCGTCCGCGTTGTCGCCGTACCAGAGGATGTCGCCCGGTTTGAGCTGGGACAGGTAGTCGTCGACCTGCGTCGACTTGCCCGCCGCCCCTGCGCTGATCACGGTGTTGGGGTGCAGCGCCAGGGCCTGGGTCCACTGTTCCCAGGTGTATCCGTCCAGCGCGTCCAGCCCGGTGGTCTCGTAGTAGGCGTAGCGCACCAGCCCGGAGCAGTCGAACCCGTCGACGTGGCAGTCGTTCGGCGCCCCGTTCTCCGGCGAGCAGCTGCCGTAGGTCGGTCCGGGGGTCGCGCCGTGTCCACCGTCCCAGGAGTAGATCCGGTACTGGTAGATGGCGTTGCTGGGCACGGTGATCGCGCACATGTTGTCGATGAGCTTGATCGTCAGCGCGGGCAGGCCGGTGAAGCTGTAGCCGCAGGCCGATCCGTTGGTCGGGGCTCCGCCGTTGGTCGGCGGCGCGGTCGGCGGTGCCGGTTTGCTCGCGCAGGTCGGCAGGCCGGGCCAGTAGTTCTGGGCCCCGCTGAAGTAGATGGCGGGCACGTAGCCCTTGGCATTGTTGTCGGCGAGGGTGTACGCCCAGTCCGAGGACGAGTAGCCCGAGGATGATGCCGTCCCGCCCGACAGGTGACAGTAGAACCAGTTCGCCGAGCCGCCGGTGGCGAGGGTGCCGACCACGCTGCCACTGGTCGATGTCGTGGAGTAGACCGGGACTCCGCCGCTGGGCAGCCAGATCGGACAGTAGTAGACCGACTGGCCGGAGGGGTTCGTCCCCGAGTCGCAACTTCCGTCGCTCGGAGGTGGGGCCGTGCTGCCGCAGGCGCTCACGCCCGCCCAGTAGTTCGCCGACCCGGCGAAGTACACCGCCGGCACGTAACCGGTCGCGCCGTTGTCGTCACCGACGGTCTTGGCCCAGTTGGACGAGGTGTACCCCGACGCGGACGCGCTCGATCCGTTCAGCTGGCAGTAGAACCAGTTGACGTCGCCGCCTTGGTGGAGGTGGTCGACGACGGTCGAGGAGGTCGACGTGCTCGAATAGATCGGCACTCCGCCGCTGGGCACCCAGACCGGGCAGTAGAAGACGCTGGAGCCGCCGAAGTTCGTGCCGGACGTGCAGGTGGTGCCCCCAGGCGAGGACGAACCGCCGCAGGAGGGCAGACCGGTCCAGCTGTTCGCCGTTCCGGAGAAGTAGACAGCGGGGACGTAACCGGTGGCGCCGTGGTCGTCGCCGATCGTCCTGGCCCAGTCCGTGGAGGTGTAGCCGCTCGCGGTCGCGGTCGCGCCCTGCTCCTGGCAGTAGAACCAGTTGGCGGTTCCGCCGGTGTGCAGGTGGTCCACGACCGTCGAGGAACTCGATGTGTTCGCGTAGACCGGGACTCCGCCGCTGGGCAGCCACACCCCGCAGTAGTAGACCGTCTGTCCCGACGGGTTCGTGCCGGAGGTGCAGTTATCGGAGGTCGCGCTCGACGCGCTGGCCACCGCCGGGGACATCATGAGCACGACCGCCGCGATGCCCGCCATGACACACAGGGTGATGATGCGGCGACTGAAAGCAGGAAATCTTCGCTGGAATCTGATGGATGGCACGTCCTACTCCTCGGCTGGGAGGCAGGTGACAAGGGGCGCCGTGAGACGGCGGGAAAGGCTGAATTCAGTGGAGGAGATCAGCTGCTCGGGCATACCTGGAACGACCACACCGGGTCCCAGTCCATGCCGACTTCCTGGTACGCCTTCGAGGTGGAGAGCACATTTCCGGACTCGCCGTAGAAGGTCGTCACGGTGCCCGAACTCTGGTTGTTCATGATCTCGCCGCTACCGTGCCAGTCCGTCAGGTAGATGCGCTGGCAGTCGTAGTAGCTGTTGTAGTAGCCGTTGTTCGAGGAGTCCAGGTGGAACGTGCACAGATGGTCTGCCAGGCAGTAGGTCCGCCCGAACTGCCGTGATCCCGGAGGTGGGCTCGACGCGGCGTGGGCCGGTGCCGTCGGCGCGGCGGCCGTGCTGGTGGCGGCGGCCGACGAGGTCGCCAATCCGCCGGCAAGGGCAATCGCCACGAGTCCGCCGGCGATCAATGATTTTCGCATCCTGCATCCTTTCGATTGTTGATGAACATGATCCGACAGCACTATTCGCCAGGCGACAACGGGCAGAAATGTGGTGTTGTTTCTTGTCGCGACCGAGGTTTCTTCTCCGCCTGGATTCGGTGGTCCGATATGACGTCGCCGGGTTTGGGCCACCTCGGCGCCGGGTACTGGTGTTGCGCCTGCCGAAAGAGCGGGCTGACTCGGTAAGTACGTGAAGTAAATTCACGTTGGTTCATTCTCACGCCCGTTCTTCGGCCTGGTTTCCGCGACGCGGGCCTGCCGCGTCGCCACGACAACGACCTGTGGACGTGAAGCAGATCGTGTGCCGACCCGGTTGGCCAGAGTTCCGCCGGTCCGAGTCGTCCGGCCGGTCCGAGGGGCGGTTCCCGGAGTCCGTTGGACGTGTTCGGACAGTCGCTGACCTGCCTTTTCGTCTCGTCCGCTCCCGGAGGGCCGCCGGTCCACGGGTTACTCCGAATGGCCGAGTGTCGTGGTTGACGGCGATACCGCGCCCGCTATCCTCCGCGGGTGGGGGAAGGAGTGAATGGCCCGCGTCGTAGCATCCGGACCGTGCCAATGACGGCGATCAGGGTGGTCGGCCTGCTGACGCTGGCCGCGACCGTGGCCGAATTCCTCCGCGACCGCTCGCCCCTGTCGGTGGTGGGCATCGGGTTGGCCGCGTTGCTCGTGGTGCTGCTGGTCATTGCTCCGCCGGCCAGGGAACCGATCAGGGAGCCGGTCGAGGCCGGAGCACCACGCCAGGAGAACGACGACAGGGTCGCCCGGTTCTCCCAGGACCTCAAGGAACGCCTGTTGTCCGGGCCCTACCGCTCGGTCACCGCCTTCGCCGACAACTACGCCCTGACCGGCGTCAGCCGATCCACCACCTACGCCGCGATCAGCGGCACTCGGCTACCCACCGAGGGCACCGTCGACAAACTGCTCGCCACGGTGGTGGGAGCCGACCAGACGGAGATCCAGGCGTGGCGGGCGCGCCGATGCGCCCTGGACATCACACCGTCCGACGAGCCGGACGGCGCGTCCCCGGCCACGCGGCCGGCCACCCGATCGGTCCGGCTACGCGACGCGGCCGTGATCGCGGTCGGGTTCGCCGTCGTGGCAGCGGGCGCGGGGGCCGCGATCACCCTGTCGATGAGTCATCGGTCAGCGCCGACGACCATCGCGTCGACCACCAGCCGGACGAGCTGTTCCCCGACGCCGGATCTACGGCGGCACCAGGTCATCGCCCACGTCACCAACACCCAGGGCGAGGGTACGTACGCCAGGATCACGCCGCGGGAGGCCTGCCACACCGGATTCCTGTCCGACGGTGACACCATCACCGTGGTCTGCCAGGACCTGCACGGCCCGGTCATCACCGACGTGTACGACGGCGCGGTGCGGGGGTGGCCGGTCTGGGACAAGCTCGGCAGCGGCGCCTACGTGTCCGACCTCTACGTCGACCTGCCCAAGGGCAGCAGGCCGGCGCTGGTCGACCAGCTGCCCGCCTGCTGACGCGGTTGGTCAGGCCGTGGTGGGGGCGTGCGTGGTGCGGACGGTCCAGAGCAGGAGCAGTCCCAGCACCGCGAACATGAGGATCTGCGAGACGTTGGCGGCCAGGCGCAGGGGCAGCAGAAAGGCCATTGCCATCCGCACGATCGCATCGATGAGCAGGGTCACGCCCCAGACGAGGGACACGCGGTACCAGCGGGCACGCATGGTGTCGGTGTTCGCGGTCGCCCGGAACTGCTCCTGCTGGGTGGCATCGCCGGAGCGGGAGAAGCGCAGCGCGGCGTAGTAGGCGAGCGGGCGGTGGATCAGGCAGCTGACGACGAGGACGAGTCCGGCGATGCAGGACTGCGCGGAGTCCTTGGCGAGGATGATCCGGGGGTCGCCGGAGACGAAGCTCAGGATGAGGCTCGCGCCGAACAGGACGAGCAGGAACAGCGCGAAGGGGTCCAGCCGGCGTTGTCGGATGGCGACCCAGGCCATCCGCAGGCCGGAGACGACGGTGCCGGCCAGCAGCGAGACGTAGGTGCTCGCGCCGAACAGTTCCGCGGCGAAGTAGGCGATCACGGACAGGCCGATGTCGTAGAACAGGGTGCTGACCATCGCGCGCACGGCCGGGTTCCGCAGCGGGGTGCGCCAGGGCTGGCCAGTGGTTTCGGGCGGCGTCGTGGACATGGCGAACTCCTGGTGGCTGAAGGCGGGATTTCCGCTTGCGGGAAAACCGATTCGTTGTTTTGGCTCTGAAATAGAAACTACTTTTCTCGGTTCTGATCGTCATGCGGCTCGGGCCGTATTCTCGGGGTGGAGAATGGCTCCACCCGAGGGTGGAGAACGACTCGGGCGCAACAACAGCCATACCGGCCGGATCGCTTCCGCCGGCCGCTCCCCGCGATGCCGGTCGTCGCATGGGCGAGAACTCCTTGGAATAGGGCGGTTCCGGCCTTTTCGGTGCGTGCGGAGCGGCGTCGACGTGGCCGTGAAGATTCCTGTTCCGCGAGCGCCGGTTCACGCGCCGTCCCGGTCGCCTGCTCCGGCACCTGCTCAAGGGGAGTCGCCATATATGAATAAAATTCATTTATGGCGATGAGTGAGCGACGAGCGATGAGGCCGGGTCGGGATCACGGTGTGATGCGTGGTCCGAATTTCGGCGTGGGTAAGTTGGTTGATCTTCGTAGGAAAGTCGGACTGTCCGTAAGCCCGTGAGAAAGGCTCGTATGATCAAATTTGGCATTCCGCGTGAGCTGTCTCCTGCTCGGAGACGGCTAAATACCGTTTTTCCGCCGAGATGTCAACGTGATCTGCGATCGATCTGATATTTCATGCATTGTTGCTGGCAGCGGGCATTCCGGAGGCGTGACTAGTGTTTGAAGATCATGCACGCTAAGGTGTCTTCTCTGGATGGCGGTAATTGATTGCTTCCTGGTGGTGAGGTCGGTTGCGCCTGCTACCGCCCATCCGCCTGCTGCTTTGGATGTCCCAACGCCGTTCACCAGTGGAGTGCCGTGAGCAAGCACGATTCCGATCAGCCAGGACTCCAGCTCAAGTGGCGCCGCCGTGCCAACCGAGTCGAGTCGATCAAGCAGCGAGTCGTCCGGGTTGCCCTCATCCCGAGCGTCGCGCTGATCCTGCTGTGGGTAGCCGCGGCGGCGTACCTGGGCGGTACGGGTTTCTACGACCAGCAGGTGGCCAGTAGCGTGCGGCAGGTCTCGATCCCGGCCGTCACCGGCCTTGCCTCGGTCGAGAAGGAACGGCAGCTGAGCATGGCGTACCTCGCGGCGCCCTCGGTCGACCTGCAACCGCTGCTGGCACAACAGAAGCAGAGCGACCAGGGGCTGTCGGCGATGCAGGCGGCGGCCGGTTCGGCGCTGGTCAACGCGCCGGCTGCCATCACCAACCAGTTCGCGACGCTCACCGGCTTCATCAACCAACTGCCCAACATCCGTGGCCGCATCGACGCCGGCGTCGCCTCGCGGGACGAGGTGTTCACCTTCTACGGCAACCTGCTCGACGCGGCGACCAACCTGTTCGCCACCCAGGCCCGGATCGTGCCCGACGCGTCGTCCATTCCGGGAGCCATCGCCGCGACGAACGCCTTCCACATCAGTGACCTGATGTCCAGGGCCAGCTCGATGATTTCCGGGGCGATCGCCTCCGGCACCCTCGACCAGGCCGACTACCTACAGTTCACCAGCCTCGTCGGCGCCTATCACGCCTTGCTGAGTACCACCGAGCAGGACCTGCGCGCCCCGGTCGAGGCCACCTACCAGCAGCTGATCAGGTCCTCGAACTGGCAGGAGCTGGTCGCGGCGGAGAACGCGCTGATCCAGCGCGGCACCTGGTCCGGCGGTATCCCGGCCGACCTGGGCATCACCGCGCAGTCCTGGCAGGACCTGACGAACTCGGTTTTCGGCACGCTCACGACCATGACGGTGGACCAGGCCGACGAGGTCTCCCAGGACACTTTGGACGACGGGAACAACCAGCTGCTCGAACTGGTCATCGCGCTGGTGGTCGCCCTGCTCGTGGTGATCGGCTCGATCTGGTGGGCGCGCCGGCAGTCCTCGGTGCTGGTCGACAACGCCCTGGTCACTCGCCTCGGCAAGCTGCGCGCCGACGCGCTCGAACTGGTCGGGGCCCAGCTGCCGGACATGGTCCGGCGACTGCGGGCCGGTGAGATGGTGGACTCCGCAGTCCAGTTCGCCGACCCGCTGCACGTCGAGGGCGACGAGATCGACGAGGTCGCCACGGCGATTCGCGCGGCACTGCGCGAAGCGGTCAGCGCGGCGGCCGGTGAGGCGCAGGCCCGCAACGCCCTGAACACGGTGTTCCGCGGTATCGCCCGGCGAAACCAGCTCCCGCTGTACAACCTGCTCAGCCTGCTGGACACCCTGGAGCAGGCCGAGCAGGACTCGACGGCGCTGGACCGGCTCTACCGGCTGGACCACGAGGCCACTCGCGCGCGGCGCAACAGCGAAAACCTGATCATTCTCAGCGGTGGCGATCTCGGCCAGCACCTGCCCGGTCCGGTGCGGATGCGGGACGTGCTGCGCTCGGCGATCTCGGAAACCCATGAGTACCAGCGGGTGAAGCTCAAGGGCAGCGTGCCCGAGGTCGGGATCTCCAGCGACGCCGCCACCGGCCTGATTCACCTGATCGCGGAGCTGCTGGAGAACGCGGCCCGCTTCTCCCCGCCCGGCTACGAGGTGCTGGTGCGCAGTATGCCGGCGAAGGCGGGCATGATCGTCGAGGTGGAGGACCGCGGTCTCGGGATGCCCGAGGAGCTGCGGGAGCGCGTCAACACGATGCTGGCCGACCCGCCCGAGGTCGACGTGATGGCCATCGGCGACGGTTCCCAGCTCGGGTTCTGGGTGATCGCCTCGCTGGTCAAGCGGTTCGGCTTCAAGGTGGCGCTGCGCGAGTCCGACTACGGCGGCATCCTCGCCATCGTGCGCGTGCCCAACCGACAGGTCGTCGCCGACCCGAATCCGGATCTCAACGACGAGCAGCACCCCGGTGCCCGGTACCGCATTCCGTTGCCCGCGACGCAGTCACGCGGCGAGGAACACGCCCGGCACCGGGTGCCCGAACGGGAGAAGACCGCACTGCTGCCCAGGATCACCGCGCCGCTCGCGACGATCGACGCCGAGGAGATCGACAGTATGCTGCGCGCTCGGCGCTCGGCCGGCATGTCGGACTGGGCGCAGCCGATGACCGAGCCGCCCGCCTCCGCCGACCTGCCGACGACGACCGAGCGCCCCCAGCGCCGACGGATGACCGCCTCACCCCAGCCTCCGACGCAGCCCGATGCCGTGACGCCGACGCATCCGGCCACGCCCGAGCGCGGCGGATTCGACCAGCGCGAGTTGGTGCGCCGACCCGCGCCCGAACCGGAACTCGTGGAGGACGTGGAGCAGACACACGCCTGGCCCACCGCCCTGGTGGCGCAGCAGCAGGAGACGGCCGAGCGGCAGGACGGGCGCACGGCCCTTCGCCGGCCGCTCCCGCAGCGGTCTCCGGGTGATCACCTGAACCCGCGCCTCACCCGTGATTCCGGCGGGGCGGGGCCGGGTATGCCCGACGACGACACGAGTGCCGCAGGACGCGAAATCGGTGCCGGACTCTCGGCGTTCCAGCAGGGCTCCGAAGCTGGACGTCTCGCCGACGATTCGTGAACGACACAGACAGGGACGAC
>CAJCJE010000905.1 GCA_903970565.1 Candidatus Melainabacteria bacterium
CGACCTGAAGCTCTGCGACGGCAACACCTGGATGTGGCCGTTCAGCAAGAGCGTCTACGTCAACTTCTACAACCCGAACCTGCTCTCCTCCGCCGGCCTCACCGTGCCGAGCACCTGGGCCCAGTACGCGGCGGCGGCCACGGCGGTCTCCAAGAACGGCGTCACCGGCATCACCATCGATCCGGGCGGCACCGGCAACATCTCCTCCGGCGACATCTGGTTCGAGATCCTCGCCCAGGCCTACGGCACCCCGGTGTTCGACAGCGACGGCCAGCCGCAGTTCAACAGCGCGGCCGCGGTGAAGGCCATGCAGTACCTGCTGAACCTGAAGAAGTCCGGCGCGCTGGCCACCGGCAAGGGCTACCCCGGCGAGACCGCCCTGGGCGCCGGCAAGGGCCTCGACGACATCTCCTCCGTCGCCGGCTACAGCTACGAGCAGCAGGCCGTCGGCACCCGGTTCCCGCTGGGCACCTCCGACCTGCCCGCCGGCCCGGCCGGCAAGGCCAACCAGATGAACGGCGGCAACCTGGTGATCTTCTCCCAGGCCAGCGCGCAGCAGAAGCAGGCGGCCTGGAAGTACATGCAGTTCCTGTCCTCGGCGTCCTCGCAGGCCTACTGGTCGACCCAGACCGGTTACGTCCCGGTGACCCCGAAGGCGCTGTCGATGATGACCAGCTTCACCGCGCAGAACCCGTGGATGGTCACCGCGGCCAACGCGCTACAGGACGCCAGCGGCAGCGCGCCGGTGCCGTGGGCGGACAAGGCCCAGTACGAACTCGGCATCGCGCTGACCGACGTGTTGCAGAACAACGTCGACCCGCAGACCGCGCTGAACAAGGCGCAGACCGACGCGAAGAATGACGTGAAGGCCGCTCAGTGAGTGAGCGTAGCGAGCGAACCACAAGGCACAGCACCGTCGAAGCCGCATCGCTGCCCTCGGCGGAGCGAGGACAGCGATGAGTGCGGTTCTGAATTCTCCCGTTGTCCGACGGCGCCCGCGGCGGCGCCGTCGGGCCGGGCGTACCGTCCGCGTTCTCGTCTCGGTGCTGGTCGGGATCGTCTTCGTCTTCCCGTTCTACTGGGTGGTCGTCACCTCGCTGAACTCCACCAGCGCGATGTTCTCCTCGCCGCCCCCGCTGATCCCGCACCTGTACTTCGCCAACTACGCGCGGGCCTGGGCGGCGGCGCCGTGGGGCCGGTATCTGCTCAACACCGTGCTGATCGCCTGCTGCACTCTGGTGCTGTGCCTGGTCACCTCGCTGATGGCCGGCTTCGCCTTCGGCGTGATGCGTTTTCGCGGCCGAGGCGTGCTGTTCGCGCTGGTGCTGTCGGTGCTGATGATTCCGCAGGTCGTGCTGCTGATCCCGGACTACCAGATCGCCTCGGACATCAACTGGGTCGACACCTACTGGATTCAGATCGTGCCCTGGGGCGCCAGCGTGTTCGGCATCTTCCTGGTTCGCCAGTTCTTCCTGAACCTGCCGCCGGAGTTGTTCGAGGCCGCCGAACTCGACGGCGCCGGCCGGCTGCGCATCCTGTTCTCCGTCGGCGCGCCGCTGGTCCGCCCCGCGCTGATCATCATCGCACTGAACACCTTCATGGCCTCCTGGAACTCGTTCCTGTGGCCGTCGGTGATGGACCCGACCAACGACAGCGTCCGGCCGGTCGAGGTCGGGTTGTACAACTTCCTCTACGGCAGCGCCAGCGGCAACGACTACACCGGACTGTGCGCCGCGGTCACCTTCACCACCATTCCGGTACTGGTGATCTTCCTGGTGCTCCAGCGCTATTTCATCACCGGCGCGTTCTCGGCGGCGGGCGGCGTCCGTGGCTGAGTCGCCCGCGCAATCGGCTACCGGCAAACGACAGGCGCTGCTGGTCGACCTGGACGGCACGCTCTATCGCGGCGACGGCCCGGTGCGCGCCTACGCCGACGGCGTCGCGGCCGGTCTCGCCGAGGCCGACCGGATCACCTTTCTCTCCATTGTGGACGGTTACCTGCGGGACGGGGTGAGCGAGCGGACCGAACCGGAACTGCTCGCCGCCACCGACGGCTGGGAGGCCGTCGCCAAGCTCGCCGCCCAGCGGTTCACGGTCGGCAAGGCCGAGTTGGACACGGCGTTTCTCGGCAGCCGGCGCGCGCTGGCCGGCCCGGAACTGCTGGTCGAGGTGCCTGGGGGTTTCCTCGACGCGCTGGCGGCCCTGCGGCCCACCACCCACCTGGTGCTGGCCACGAACAGTCCGGAACTCGGCCTTGCCGCGCTGCTGAGCCGGATCGGCGCCCAGGACGCCTTCGACGAGATCGTCTTCGGCTCCGGCAAACCCGCCGGCCTGCCGAAGATCCTGGCCGGTATCGCGATGGAGATCGACGCGCGGTCGGCACCGTGGCGGATCTTCAGCATCGGCGACCACTGGCACAACGACATCGCCCCGGCCCGCGAGTTCGGCGCGGTGACCGGCTACATCGACCGGTTCGGCCGAAACGACGGCCCGGCCGACGCGGTGGCGCCGACCGCGGAGGGCATCCTGCCCGCCATCGCGGCCTGGGCCGCCGACCCGGACGCCTACCGTCCGGCCGCGCGGTCGCACTGACCGAGTCGTTTCTCGGCCCTCCCGCGCAATCACACGCATCAGTACGAAAAGGGGTTTGTCAGCGTTGGCCAGCATCGAGTTCTGGGGTGGTCTCGGCGTCATCGGGTCGAGCAAGATCATGATTACCGATGGCGACGACCGGGTACTGCTCGACATCGGCCTGGACATTCCCAGCGGGGCGAACCTGTTCCGGGCCCCGGTGCGGATCAGGCCGGAACGCGAACTCGCCGACCGGCTGCGGGTCGGCGGCGCGCCGGCCCTGCCCGGTGTCTACGACCCGGCCTTCCTGCGTCCCGGCGACCCGCTCGGCGACCCCGTCGGCGACCCGGCCGCGACCCGGATCTTCGTCTCCCACCCGCACATCGACCATGTCGGCCTCGCCGGCTGGGTGCGGCCGGAGATCGGCGTCTACGCGCACACCGACGCCGTGGACCTGCTCGACGCGCTGCGTGCCAACGGCCTCGGCCTGCCCGGCGGCGATCCGGCCTGGCGCAGGCTGAGCGCGGGCGAGGTCGTCGAGGTGGGTGCGATGACCGTGCAGTGCATCCTGGTCGACCACGACGTGCCCGGCGCCTGCGGCTACCTGGTCCGCACCGGTGACGGCGTCCTCGCCTACACCGGCGACATCCGCTTCCACGGCCGCCGTCCCGAACTCAGCGAGGCCTTCGTCGAGGCGGTGCGCGGCGCGGATGTCCTGGTCACCGAGGGCACCACGCTCTCGTTCACCCCGCCGGAAGGCCCGCCGCGCACCGCCTCGACGAAGGCCTCGCTGAGTTCGGGACGGCGGCCGTGGAAGCGGATGTCGCCGGTGTAGGCGAGGACGCCGTCACCGGTGCGGACCAGGTA
>CAJCJE010000906.1 GCA_903970565.1 Candidatus Melainabacteria bacterium
CCGCGGTGCTGTCCCGGCCGGAACGGTTCATCGGGATGCACTTCTTCAACCCGGTACCCGCCTCCAAACTGGTCGAGATCGTGCTCACCCCGCGCAGTGCCGACGCCGTGCGCGAGCAGGCCGTCGGCTGGGTGCGTGGCCTTGGCAAGACCGACGTCGTGGTGAAGGACTCGCCCGGTTTCGCGACCAGCCGGCTCGGCGTCCTGCTCGGTCTGGAGGCCATCCGGATGCTGGAGGAGGGCGTCGCCGACGCGGCGTCCATCGACACCGCGATGGAGCTGGGCTACCGGCACCCGATGGGTCCGCTGCGTTCCACCGATCTGGTCGGCCTCGACGTCCGGCTGGCCGTCGCCGAGTACCTGACCTCGACGCTGGGGGAGCGCTTCGCGCCGCCGCCGCTGCTGCGCGAGAAGGTCGCGCGCGGCGAACTCGGCCGCAAGACCGGTCGCGGCTTCTATGACTGGGACTGAAACCCCTCCACCTCGGATCGGCGCCGACTGCCCGCTGCTCCTGGACGTGCCATGCACCGAGTCGGCCGACCCCTCTTTGCCAGGATCGGGTGAGCGTGCTCGGCCCTGCGAGGTGCGTGATCCAGGCGGCTACGAGGTGCGCGGGTGGACCGTGGTGATGCCGGTGAGAATGAGATCGACCCCGGCCAGGAACTGCTCGCGGTCGTCGTGGTCGAGCAGCTGGTCGGCGACGGCTCGGGTGAACGGGTAGTCCTCGGGGTCGAGTTCTCCCCAGGCCGTCGACACCGCGCCGAAGAACGTGCCGCGGTCCATGTCGAGCCCGAGCGTGCGGGCGTTCGCGGAGTTCGCGGCGTTCTGGCCGGCGGCGCCGAGGATGTAGTGCACCAACGCCGAGGTCGCGGTGAACCAGCTGCCCCTGGGTACGCCGAGCGCGCGAACGTGCCTACCGATGCTTTCGAGGATTCGCGGCGCCACCGACTTCCAGGGACCGCTGGCGAACTGCGTGGCGAGCTGGGCGGCGAGCCACGGGTGTTCGTCGATCGCGTCGAACAGGCCGAGCGCGACGGCGCGGATCTCGCCCTGCGGTGAGCCCGGCGGCTCGGCGGGCTCGACGGCCAGGGCCGCTGCGACGACGGCTTCGGTGGCGGCGCCGAGCAGTTCGCCCTTGTTCGCCACATGCCAGTAGATCGCCCCCGGCCCGGTGGCAAGGCGCTCGGTCAGCACCCGGAAGGTCAACCCGCCCTCGCCGGCCGCGTCGAGCAGCTCGACGGCGGTCTCGATGATGCGCTCGCGGGAGAGCGCCTCGGTACGCCGCTCCGACTTGCGCGTCCGTGCTGCCATGCCACCATCTTGACATGTCTGGAGCGTTGTTCCAAGATACCTGTATGGAACGACGTTCCAGGCAGGTCGACCGGCCCTCATCCGGCGGCCTCGATCCCGAAGGAGTCACCATGAACACCCACGTCACGATCGTCGGCGCCGGACTCGGCGGCCTCACGCTGGCCCGCGTCCTGTACGTGCACGGCATCCCGGTCACGGTCTACGAGGCGGAGTCATCGCCCATGGCACGCGCGCAGGGCGGGATGCTCGACATCCACGACTACAACGGGCAGCTCGCTCTGGAGACGGCAGGTCTGACCGAGGAGTTCCGTGGCCTCATCCTGGAGGGCCGCCAGGCGACACGGGTCCTCGACCGGGACGGGACCGTCCTGTTCGACCAACCCGACGACGGCACGGGCGGCCGACCCGAGGTGCAACGCGGCGCGCTGCGACAGATCCTGCTCGATTCTCTCCCGGCCGACACCGTCCGCTGGAACCGCAAGGTCAGCGGCGTCCGAGCCCTCGGCGAGGGCCGCCACGAGGTGACCTTCGTCGACGGCGGCACCGTCACCACCAGCCTGCTGGTCGGCGCGGACGGCGCATGGTCCCGGGTCCGGCCGCTGCTCTCCGATGCCACCCCCGAGTACACGGGTAGGTCGTTCGTCGAGACCTATCTCTACGACGCCGACACCCGGCACCCGGCCGCCGCGAAGGCCGTCGGCGGCGGTTCGATGTTCGCCCTCGCGCCGGGCAAGGGAATCCAGGCTCACCACGAGAGCGGCGACACCCTGCACACGTACGTGGCGCTCACCGAGTCGCAGGACTGGTTCGCCACCATCGATTTCACCGATTCCGCCGCTGCCGCCGCGCGGATCGTGCGGGAGTTCGACGGCTGGGCACCGGAACTCACCGCTCTGATCACCGACAGCGACACCGCGCTCGTCCTGCGCCCCCTCACCGCCCTGCCGATCGGGCACGGCTGGGATCGGGTGCCGGGGGTCACCCTGCTCGGCGACGCCGCGCACCTCTCGGCCCCGAACGGTGAAGGCGCCAATCTGGCCATGTATGACGGCGCCGAACTCGGCAAGGCCCTCGCCGCGCGTCCCGACGACATCGAGGCCGCCCTCACCGAATACGAGCAGGCCATGTTCCCCCGTGGCGCCGAAGCCGCCACCGACGGCACCCAACTCCACGAATTCCTCTTCGGCGACAACGCCCCCCACAGCCTGGTCGCCGCGTTCCTCGCGGACGACCAGACCCCATGAGACGCCACGCCTGACACCCGCCGCCGCCCGGAATCCGGACCCGGACACGAAAATCCGGCCAGGACAGCGAAAGTTGGGATGGGCCGGACATGACTCCTTTCTTCTTCGGCTGGCGGCGGCTATGATTACTTACTGAACGTACGGTCGGTTAATAAGCCTGGTCACGCTCAGGAGGCGAACGGATGGCTCTGTTGCGCAGTTACGTCGCCGGCGGCTGGTACACCGCGCCGGACGAGGGCGTGGCGCTGCACGACGCGACGACCGGCGAGGAGGTCGCCCGGATCTCCTCGACCGGCATCGACATGGCCGCCGCGCTGGCGCACGGCCGCACGGTCGGCGGTCCCGCGCTGCGCGAGCTGACCTTCCACCAGCGTGCCGCCCTGCTCAAGGCGCTCGGCTCCTCCCTGCGCGAACACCGCGAGGAGCTGTACGCGCTGTCCACCAGAACCGGTGCCACCCTCGGCGATTCCAGGTTCGACATCGACGGCGGCATCGGCGTGCTGCTCAGCTACGCCAGCAAGGGCCGCCGCGAACTGCCCAACGGCACCGTGTACGTCGACGGCGCGGTGGAGCCACTGGGCAAGGGCGGTACCTTCCTCGGCCAGCACATCGAAACCCCGCTGCGCGGCGTCGCCATCCAGATCAATGCGTTCAACTTCCCGGTCTGGGGACCGCTGGAGAAGTTCGCGCCCGCCTTCCTGGCCGGCGTGCCCAGCCTGGTCAAACCGGCCAGCCAGACCGCGTACCTGACCGCGCGCCTGGTCGAGCTGATCATCGATTCCGGCTTGTTGCCCGAGGGCAGCCTCCAGTTCGTCTGCGGCAGCGTCGGCGACCTGCTCGACCAGGTGACCGAACAGGATCTGGTCTCCTTCACCGGATCGGCCGCGACCGCCAACAAGCTGCGGGCGCATCCGGCGATCGTGCGCAACTCGGTCCGGTTCAACGCCGAGGCCGACTCGCTGAACTGCTCGATCCTCGGCCCGGACGCCACGCCCGGCACGACCGAGTTCGACCTGTTCGTCAAGCAGCTGGTCACCGAGATGACGGTGAAGGCCGGCCAGAAGTGCACCGCCATCCGGCGCGCGTTCGTGCCGGCCGAGCTGATGGACCCGGTCGCGGAGGCGGCCGGCGCGCGGCTGGCCAAGGTCTCGGTCGGCAACCCGGCCAACGGCGAGGTGCGGATGGGCGCGCTGGCCAGCCTCGAACAGCGCGAGGAGGTCCGCCGCTCGCTGAAGTCGCTGCTGTCGGTGGCGACCGTCGTGTTCGGCGACCCCGAGCAGGTCGAGGTCATCGACGCCGATGCCGAGCGCGGCGCGTTCGTCTCCCCGGTGCTGCTGCGCTGCGAGGACCCGGACGAGGCGGCGCCGCACGAGGTCGAGGCGTTCGGCCCGGTCGCCACCCTGCTGCCCTACACCTCGACCGCGCAGGTCATCGAACTGGCCGCCAAGGGTGCCGGCAGCCTGGTCGGTTCGATCGTCACCGGCGACGTCGACTTCGCGCGTGAGGTCGTCCTCGGTATCGCGCCCTGGCACGGTCGACTGCTCGTGCTGGACGCGACCGACGCCAAGGAGTCCACCGGCCACGGTTCCCCGCTGCCCGCGCTCGCGCACGGTGGTCCCGGCCGGGCCGGCGGCGGTGAGGAGATGGGCGGCATCCACGGGGTCCGCCACCACCTCCAGCGCACCGCCGTGCAGGGTTCCCCGGCGCTGCTGAGCAAGGTGACCGGTCGCTGGGTCGCCGGCGCCGACCGCAACACCGGTACGGAACACCCGTTCCGCAAGTCGCTGACCGAACTGCGGGTCGGCGACTCGGTGACGGCCGGTCCGCGCCTGGTCAGCCGGGCGGACGTGGACCACTTCGCCGAGTTCACCGGGGACACCTTCTACGCGCACACCGACGAGGAGGCCGCGAAGGCCAACCCGCTGTTCGGCGGCATCGTCGCGCACGGCTACCTGGTCGTGTCACTGGCCGCCGGCTTGTTCGTCTCGCCGGAACCCGGACCGGTGCTGGCCAACTACGGCCTGGAGAACCTGCGGTTCCTCACCCCGGTCTATCCCGGCGACGAGCTGACCGTGACCCTGACCGCCAAACAGATCACCCCGCGCGAGAACGCCGACTACGGCGAGGTCCGCTGGGACGCCGACGTGACCAAACAGGACGGTTCCTCGGCGGCCAAGTACGACGTGCTCACCCTGGTGGCCAAGACCCTGGCGGCGAACTCATGACCGCCGAGGTAAAAGCTCCCGTCGACATCAAAGCGTCCGCCGAGGTGGCGTCATGACCGCGATCACCGAGCCCGAGGCGGAACTGCTCGCGCACTTCGAGCACACCATCGACCGCGACCAGCGCCTGGAGCCCAGGGACTGGCTGCCGGAGGGCTACCGCCGGACGATGATCCGGCAGATCGCCCAGCACGCGCACTCCGAGATCATCGGTATGCAGCCGGAGGGCAACTGGATCACCCGCGCGCCGTCGTTGCGGCGCAAGGCGATCCTGCTCGCCAAGGTCCAGGACGAGGCGGGCCACGGCCTCTACCTGTACTCGGCGGCGGAAACCCTCGGCGCGGACCGGGCCGACCTGACCGACCGGCTGATCAACGGCCGGCAGAAGTACTCCTCGATCTTCAACTATCCGACGCTGACCTTCGCCGATGTCGGCGTGATCGGCTGGCTGGTCGACGGTGCCGCGATCTGCAACCAGGTCCCGCTGTGCCGCAGCTCCTACGGCCCCTACGCCCGCGCGATGATCCGGATCTGCAAGGAGGAGTCCTTCCACCAGCGGCAGGGGTTCGAACTGCTGATGACGATGATGCGTGGCACCCAGGGCCAGCGCGACATGGTGCAGGACGCGACGAACCGCTGGTGGTGGCCATCGTTGATGATGTTCGGGCCGCCTGATGCCGAGTCACCGAACACCGAGCAGTCGATGGCCTGGAAGGTCAAACGGCACACCAACGACGAACTGCGGCAACGCTTCGTGGACATGTCCGTGCCGCAGGCCGAGGTGCTCGGCGTGACGCTGCCCGACCCGAAACTGTCATGGAACGCCGACCGCGAGCACTACGACTTCGGTGCCATCGACTGGGACGAGTTCCAGAACGTGCTGCGGGGCAACGGACCGTGCAACACCCAGCGGGTGGCCCAGCGTCGTAAGGCCTCCGAGGACGGTGCCTGGGTCCGGGAAGCGGCGGCGGCGCACGCCAGGAAGAAGGCACAGGGCGATGAGTGAGATCAAGCACGACTGGCCGCTGTATGAGGTGTTCGTACGCGGCAAGCGCGGCCTCAACCACGTGCACGTCGGCTCCCTGCACGCCGCGGACGACGAGATGGCGCTGCACCACGCGCGCGACCTCTACACCCGGCGCAACGAGGGCGTGAGCATCTGGGTGGTGCGGGCCAGCGACATCGCCGCGTCCAGCCCGGACGAGAAGGACCCGTTCTTCGCGCCCAGCGGGGACAAGGTCTACCGGCATCCCACGTTCTACGAGATTCCCGACAACGTTCCGCACATGTGAGGCAGCGCGATGGCTTTCGACAATGCCTATGAGGCGCTGGGGGAGTACACCGACGATTCCCGGTGGGCCTTCGGCACCGGCTTCGACGAGCCGCTGGCCGGCGTGGACACCACCCTGCCGGCCGGCGTCGACGGTGCCGGCCTGGCCGCCTACTGCCTGATGCTCGGCGACGACGCGCTGATCATGTCGCACCGGTTGCAGCAGTGGTGCACGAACGCGCCGGAACTGGAGGACGAGGTCGCGCTGGCCAACATCGGCCTCGACCTGATCGGCCAGGCCCGGTTGCTGTTCGCCCGAGCCGGCAAGGCCGACGGCTCCGACCGGGGCGAGGACCACTACGCCTTCTTCCGCGACGAACGCGAGTTCCGCAACGTGCGGCTCGTCGAGACGCCCAACGGCGACTTCGCGTACTCGATGGCCCGTCTGCTGGTCTTCGCGACCTGGCGGCTGGCCCTGCTGCACCGGCTGACCACCTCCGCCGACCAGGTGCTCGCCGCGATCGCCGCCAAAGGCGTCAAGGAGACCACCTACCACCGCGACTACGCCGCGCAGTGGGTGGTCCGCCTCGGCGACGGCACCGAGGAGTCCGCGCGGCGGATGCAGATCGGCCTCGACGCGGTCTGGCCACTGGTCGAGGAACTGTTCCACCGGCACGAGATCGAACACTCGCTCGGCGCGGCCGGCGTCGCCGTCGACCCGACCGGCCTGCGCGCGGAGTTCGACGCGGTACTCGACCAGGTCACCGTGACCGCGCGGCTGCGGTTGCCGGAAACCGCTGCGCTGGCCGGGGTTTCCGGTCGGACGGGCCGCGACGGCGTGCACACCGAGACCTTCGGTTTCGTCATCGCCGAACTACAGAGCGTGGCCCGCGCCCACCCGGACGCGACATGGTGACCCTCGACGCGCGGTCGGTCGCGGAAACCGTCACCGACCCGGAACTGCCGATGCTCAGCCTCGCCGACCTCGGCGTCCTGCGCGAGGTGTCCGAAGTAGATGGTCGGGTTTCGGTGACGATCACCCCGACCTACACCGGCTGCCCGGCGATGGACGCCATGCGCGACGACCTGGAACACGCGCTGCGTGACGCGGGCTACCGCGAGGTCGACATCCGGGTCGCGTTGAGCCCGGCGTGGAGCAGCGACTGGATCAGCGAAGCCGGCCTGCGCAAACTCGCCGAAGCC
>CAJCJE010000907.1 GCA_903970565.1 Candidatus Melainabacteria bacterium
GCCGCCATTTGACTCGCCTGCTCAAATCGGCGGCGACGATCGCACTCCAGGGATGGACGGTCCCCAGCGGCCCTTGTATCCCGATCCAGTGTAGGTATCGCGGTGCCTCCTCCAACACCGGATAGAGAGCCATATACGGAACTCCGCTGATGGAGCGGGCACCACGGTGAAATTCCTGCGGGGAGTGTGCGGCCAGGAGCAACGCAACCCTGGCCAGGTCACCGGACTGGTATGGGAGGTTGCGGTCTGGTCGGAGCAACTCGCTGACGACCGCTTTGAGCTCTTCGTTGATCGCTGCCTGTGCCAGTTTCGGAACCTGGGTAGCTACCAGGTCGATCAGGACCTGCTCGGCTTCGTCCGCAGTGTCTGGTAGCGCGGCCTCTCGCAACGCGAGTCGGAGTTCATGGCCCACTGTCGTAGAAACCATCAGTCGAGTAGTGAGTCTGCCTAGTTCGGTGGCAACGAGGCCGGCCCGGTCGTCCTTGCTGGTGACAGCCAGGAAGCTGCCCTCGATCAGGAACTCGATTGCGTGGTGTAGTGGCTGCAGGCTGCGGTTACCCTGGTGGTGGGCCAGGGTACTGACCCACCACGCTTCAGCGTCGGCGGTAGACCGGATCCGTTGTTGCACGGCTTCGGCGAGGATGTGGTCGGGCAGACTCGATTCGATTTGCGACCGTACGGTGTGTCCCGCAACAAGTTTGGCTTGCCAGGCTGATCGTTGTGCTTCAGTGACAATCATGAACGCCCAGCCCTGGTTTTCTCCAGCGCCGATGCGGCCCGCCCGGCCGAACATCTGTTGAACGGTCGCGGTGTCGATCGGGTTCATCCCCACCTCGGTGTCCTGCACGATCACCGCACGTGCTGGCAGGTTCACCCCCGCTGCGACCGTGGACGTGGCGACGAGCACGTCCAGGCTGCGGTTGCGGAAGTCGCTTTCCGCCCGACCTTTGTACTCCCAGCCCTTGTAGTGCAAGCCGATGCCGACACTCGCGCACACCTGGTACAGCCGGTCGAGATCGTCTGGGTGGACACCGTTGGTCTGCGCGCCGCGGGACGCGGCGATGATGAGCGCAGTGCGCCGAACGTTTCGTTTGCTGCTGCAAAAAACCAGGACGCTGCCACCATCGCGGTTGATCATAGCGGTGATTGAACTGGTCAGCCGTATGCGGGCGGTTTCGATCAGGCTCCAGTCGCGATGGGTCGCGATGGTTGGCAGCTGCCATGTCAGAGTGCTGGGCCGCCAGGTGACTCGTAACAAGCGCGCGCCCAGCCAGCCGGCGATTTCCGCCGCGTTGGATACCGTCGCTGAGAGCCCGACAATGCGCATTCGAGCATCCTCGCCGCGCACCCGAGCCAGCAAGGCTTCCAACACGGGCCCGCGTTCGGTGTCGCCCAGCAGGTGGATCTCGTCGACGATCAGGCAGCCGACCTCGGTCAGCGCCTCCCGTAGTGAGGACGCACGGCAGATCGCTTCGAACTTCTCGGTGGTCGCTATCCAGAGATCCGCGTTACGGACCCGTTGGATGTCAACGCTGTATTCGCCGGAGAGCCGCTCTACGCGGAGTCCTTCCCGCCGCCACTGCTCGAGTTCTCGATCGAGTTCATCGGTCAGCGAGCGCTGGGGAACCAGCCACGCTGCCTTGCGGCCTTGGTGGAGTATGGCGCGCAAGGCCGCAACCATGCCTACCACCGTCTTTCCCGCGCCGGTCGGTGCCACGACGATGAGGTGTCCTGGGTCGGCAAGCAGTGGTGGCACGGCGGCGGCTTGCGCTGGGTTGAGAGTAGGAAAGGGGAGATAGCGCAGCCACTGCTCGGGTACGAGGTCAGCGGCGGCCACTGGGGCTGCTTCCTCGGTGTCTGGAGCGGCGTGGTCATCCCACAGAATGTCGAAAGCTTCTCGGGCTGCTTCTCCCCGGGGGCCATTCACCAAGGAGAACTCCCGGTAGGTCGGCCTGGCCAGGTAACACTCAACAGGGATCGCGGAGACCTGGTCTCCGTTGCGGATGATGGTCTCGTCTTCGATGAGGTAGCGAACCTGACGGTACTGAACGCCATTGCCCATCAGCTTGTCACGCAGTCCTGCATGCTCATCATCCGCGGGTATCAGCACCCGTAGGTCGTCGGCTGGCGGGAGATCCGAAAAATCGAAATCGGGGTCCGTGGTCTTACACCAGACACTCCGCAGGTCTCGTGCGTCTTGCCCGTCCGACAACATCGACACCGTCGAAACGGTAGCTCACGCCACGACCAGCCTGACCGTTAGGGCAATGGTGTCGGCAATGCGGGACCTGTCGAGCAGCTCTTGGATGGCGGGGTCGCGGGGCAGCTGACCTCCTCGTCGAGAGAGCGCAGGGTACGCGCCGGAACCCGAACAGCCATTACTCGATATCGACCCGTTCAGATGGTGCGCCCGTGGCCGCACATCGCCAGGCTTTGCGCCGCGGGCCACTCGAGCTGAAGGGCGTCACGCTCGTGGCGTGCACCGCCTCGGCGTAGACCGACTCGAGTCCGCGGATGAGGCTGTCGAGGGCGACGGTGAAGCTCGCGCCGTCGATGGTGTCGGCGAACCGGTCGATCCCCGTCGGTGAGCCGGCGCGGTGGGGCTGAGGTGGACGGTCGTCGTCATTCGTGGTGTCGCCGGCCGCCTTCGTCGCGGCACCCAGGACCAGGAACTCGGCTGCGGCTGCGGCCATGATGGCCTGCCGGGCCGGCCACCCGTGGCCGACGAGGCCGTCGTGCACCTTGCCCGCGATGGTCGCGTAATCCGCGCGTTGACCGGCGCCGGTGACGACGACGGCGGCAGCCTTGGGATGCCAGTGGATCGCTGCGTAGTACGAGCTGGCCCACGTGTGCAGGCCGGCCTGCCAACTCTCGGCGAAGCCGCTCGGATCGATGTTCTTGCACAGTCGCTCGGCGACCGCATCCAGCACCGCTTCCTTGTTGGAGAAGTGCGTGTAGAGGGAGGGAGCCTGCACGCCCAGCCGGGCGGCGAGCCGGCGGACGGTGAGGGCGCTCAACCCGTCCTCGTCGATGATCGCGAGCGCTTGGTCACGGATCAGGCTCCTGCTGAGGATCCCTCCCTTGCGATGCGGCAACGTCTCGTCCTCCACCTGCCCAGTGTCTCATCGGTCGTCGCGCGATCGGAGGTATGGGCGATTTACCCGTACCAATCGGATCTGACCGAGGTCTGCCGCAACGGCTCTCGGCGACGGTACCGCGTGGTCAGGGCCACCTGTATCAGTTGGCCCTAGATTTGCCTAACTTAGTTCGGTAGCTTCGGCCGTGGCGCTCGGTTAAGCCGTGGCGCTCGGTTAACACGAGCGGTGGGCAGAGAGGTCCGTGGAGATGGGCGAGCCGCCAGATGTTCGAGGGTCTATCCGCACGACGACCGAGTGCGGGTGCCCGGTCGCGCGGCCTGTCGCATCGAATTCGACGAGGAGGGTCTGAGCCATGCCCATGGTGGACCTGCAGGACGCGCAACTGTTCTACACCGACTCCGGCCGCCGACCCGAGCACGACGAGCCGCCGATGTTGCTGGTGCACGGGTGGACGTGCGATTCCCAGGACTGGGTGTTCCAGCCCGACGTGTTCGAGGAGCGGCACCGGGTGATCGCGGTCGACCCGCGGGGGCACGGGCGCTCCCCTGCTCCGGCCGCCGACCTCGCGCTCCTGCTGGAACGGCTCGACGTGGGTCCGGTCGTCGTGGTCGGGCATTCACTGGGCGGGTCGGTGGCGGCAGTGCTCGCTGTCGAGTATCCGGCCCTGGTGCAGGCGATGGTGGCGGTGGAGCCCGCGTACGGGCAGCCCGAGGCGGTCGTCGAGTGGATGCGGGAGGCGTCCGAGCAGTTCGGCGACGACGCCGGCAACGAGTTCGCCGCGCGGTTGCAGGCCGCCACCGAGCCGAACACGGCGGCCTGGCTCAAGACCTGGCAGGCCCAGACGTGAAGCTGTTCGACCCGGTCGAGGTCGGGACGCTGCGGCTGCGCAACCGCGTGGTGATGGCCCCGGTGACCCGGCAGTTCTCGCCCGGCGGCGTCTCCACCCCCGATGTCGGTGACTACTACGTCCGGCGCGCCGATGGTGGCGCCGGGCTGGTGATGACGGAGGGAGGTGTCCGCTACGGCGATCCCGCGTTCGAGGAGGACATCGCCGCCGTCATCGACGCCTACGGTGCTGCGGCCGCGGCCGACATGGGCTGCGACGGCGTCGACATCCACGGCGCACACGGCTACCTGATCGACCAGTTCCTCTGGAGCGAGACCAACGAGCGCAGCGACGGGTACGGCGGCGACATCGAGGGTCGCGCGCGGCTCGCCGTCGAGGTCGTCGCGGAGTGCCTGC
>CAJCJE010000908.1 GCA_903970565.1 Candidatus Melainabacteria bacterium
GATGATGTTCTCGCTCATGTCGTGCTCGGCCGAGGTGATGAAGCGCTTGACGCCCTCGATGTGCCAGGTGCCGTCGTCCTGCTGGATCGCCTTGCTGCGACCGGCGCCGACGTCGGAGCCGGCGTCCGGCTCGGTGAGCACCATGGTGGCACCCCAGCGCTTGTCGATGATCAGCTGGCCGATCGCCTGCTGCTCGGGGGTGCCCAGCTCGTGGATGATGTTGGCGAAGGCGGGACCGCAGTTGAACATCCAGATCGCGGGGTTGGCGCCGAGCACCATCTCGCCGATCGACCACACCAGCGACCGCGGGGCGAGCGTGCCACCGAAGGCGGGCGTGCTCTCGAGTCGCCACCACTCCGCGTCCTGCCAGGTCGCGTAGGACTTCTTGAACGACTCGGGCATCGCCACCGAGTTCGTGTCCGGGTCGAACACCGGCGGGTTGCGGTCGGAATCGACGTAGGAATCGGCCAGCGGGCCCTCGGCCAGCCGTCGCACCTCGTCCAGGATTCCCCGCGCCGTGTCGGCGTCGATGTCGGTGAACGGGCCGGTACCCAGTCGGTCACCGGTGCCCAGCACCTCGAACAGGTTGAACTCGATGTCGCGGATGTTGCTCTTGTAGTGGCCCATAGTCGTCCCCTTGTTACCGGTCAGTAGGGAGAGCGTATTACCGGCGAGTAACACTTGCAAGCGGGTCGGTGAAGTCCAGCGAATTCGGGGACTTCACGCCGCCACGTTAAGGTTGGTGCCATGACTTCCTCGGACTCCGTCCTGCCCGTCCGAGTACGGATTGCGCCGTCTCCGACCGGCGATCCGCATGTCGGAACCGCCTACGCAGCGATGTTCAACACCGCGTTCGCCAGCCGCAGCAACGGCACCTTCGTGGTCCGGATCGAGGACACCGACCGCACCCGGTTCAACGCCGGCAGCGAGGAGCAGATCTTCTCCACGCTGCACTGGCTCGGGTTCCAGTGGGACGAGGGCCCGGACGTGGGTGGCCCGTTCGGTCCGTACCGGCAGTCCGAGCGGCTGCCGATCTACGCCGCGGCGGCGGAGAAGCTGCTGGCGAGCGGGCACGTCTACAAGTGCTGGTGTTCCTCGGAGCGGTTGACCGCGCTGCGTGAGCAGCAGTCGGCGGCCAAGCTGCCGCCCGGGTACGACCGGCTGTGCGTGGGCAAGACCGAGGCCGAGCGTCGCGAACTGCCCGGCTTCACCGAGAACTTCGTGCTGCGGATGTTGGTGCCGTCCGACATCGAGCTGTCGTTCACCGACGAGATCCGCGGGACGTTGAACTGCCCGATGCCCGACGACCAGGTCGTGATGAAGTCCGACGGTTTCCCGACCTACCACCTGGCCGCGGTCGTCGACGATCACGAGATGGGTATCTCGCACATCATCCGCGGTGAAGAGTGGATCTCCTCGACCGCGAAGCAGCGTCAGCTGTTCCACTGGCTCGGCTGGGAGACGCCGAAATACGCGCATTTCCCGCTGCTGCGCAACACCGACAAGTCCAAGATCAGCAAGCGCAAGAATCCGGCAGCACGACTGCTGTGGTTCCAGGAGGAGGGCTTTCTGCCCGAGGCGCTGCTGAACTTCCTTGCGCTGCTTGGGTATTCCAACCCGGACGGGCGCGAGGAATTCACGATGACCGAGTTCGGCGAGACATTCGAGTTCTCCAGCGTGAATCCGGTCGGTCCGGTGTTCGACGTCGACAAGCTGCTGTGGTTGAACGGGCGCTACATCCGGGCGCTGTCGGATGCCGAGTTCTTGGAGCGTGGCCGGCCGTTCATGCCTGCCGGGGTGACCGACGCCGACCTGGTGTTCGTGACCGAGGCCTTGAAGGAGCGGACGAAGAAGCTCTCCGACCTGCCGGCCGAGCTGCTGTGGTTCACCGACGACACGACGCCCTCGGCCGCTGCGCTATCGGCGAAGGGATTGCCGGAAGGTGAGGTGGCTCCGGCTCTGTCGGCTGTCGCTTCGGCGCTGTCATCGTTGGAGGTGTTCGAGCCGGCCCCGATCGAGGCGGCGCTGGATGCCCTACGGGAGAGCATGGATCTCAACCGGCGGCGCTTCTTCATGACGCTCCGGGTTGCGGTGGCCGGACGCCCCGTGTCGCCGCCGCTGCATCAGACGATGGCCGCCCTCGGTCGCGACCGCACCCTGGATCGTCTGCAGAAGTCGATGGCAGCCGTCAGCTAGTTCCGAGAGCGATGGCTTCCTGCAGCGCCCGCTCTCGTACGGCCGGCTCCAGGTCGTTCGGGGACGCCAGGTCGACCGGTACGCCGAGGAGTGCCGCGAACTCCGCCCGCACTTCGCCCAGCTCGAACGGGCCCAGGTCGCTGGGTAGGTCGGCGAGCAGGTCGAGGTTGCTGTCGGGCCGGTCTTGCCCCCGGGCGACGGTGCCGAAGACCCGCACGTTGCGGACACCATGAGCGTGAGCGGCGGCCAGTAACGCCGGGCGGCGTTGCCGCAGTCGTCGCCCGATCGGGCCGGTGAGAGCGTCGAACCCGCGAGGGAGCCGATGCAATCGCAGGTCGAGCTCGAAGCCGGCCGCGTCGAGCAGCATGAGCAGCGTCGACAGCGCGGGCTGCCGATGCCCGGACTCGTACGCACTGATCACGCTCTGCGCGAC
>CAJCJE010000909.1 GCA_903970565.1 Candidatus Melainabacteria bacterium
CCACCACGGGCAGCAGCGCGCTGGCCAGTCGGGTGGTGTCCTCCTCGGTCCCGTCCAGGCCGCGCGCCCGCGCCACCACCTCCTGAACCTGCCACTCGGCCAGCCGGGACACCGTCTGCCCGATGGTGCGCGCCGCCGCGACCTCCGTGGCCGGATCGAAGGCCCCGGCCTCCAGCAGCGTCGTCCAGGTGCGCAGCGCGTCGACGTCGCCCTCGGTGAAGACGGCTTCCTCGTCGCCGACGGAGGCGAAGCCCATCGCCATCCACAGCCGGTGCGCCCGTTCCAGGCTCACCCCGGTGGCCTCGGCGACCTCCAGTCGGGTGTACCGGCGCTGCCCACCGAGCAGCGCCTCCTCGAACTCCCGCTGCGTGCCACTGACCGCCCGCGCGGTCGGGGGTTCTTCCGGCATCAACGCACGGTGTGCACGATCAGCACGTCACACGGTGCCTGCCGGGACACGTCCGCCGGAACCGACCCGAGCAGCCGGCCGGCCAACGTGTTCAGGCCCCGGTTGCCGACCACCAACAGGTCGGCCTTGTGCTCTGCCAGCGCCTTGACCAACGACTTCACCGGATTGCCCTGGACCGAGACCGCCTCGACGTTGCGTGCGCCGGCAGTCGCGGCCCGCTCCTCGGCGGTGCGCAGGGTGTCCTCGGCCGGGGTCGAGCCGACCACCTGGTAGGCCTCGTCCCCCAGCGCGTCCTCGGCGGAGGCGACCTCGCGCTGACTGGCCGGGAAGTACGCGCAGACGATGACCAGTTTTGCCCCGGCGTCCCCGGCGATCGCCGCCGCCCGGTCCACCGCGCGATACGAGGAGTCCGAGCCGTCCGTGCCAACCAGCACGGTCTGGTACGCGCCCATGCGCTGCCTTCCTGCTCACGGCACCCGCCGTGAAACGGGCCGCCGACCGAGGTCACGACGTTGCAGCAGAAGGTACCGGACCTGATCGATCCGTACCTACTGACAGGTAGATTTTATCCTGAGGCGATTCAACTCAACTTTGTCGTCCGACGGATATCAGCCCTGACGGCCAGGTCTGACGGGGATGGTTCGACCCGGAAACCTGACCTGCCCTCGGGCGAGTCCGGACACGCGGGGATACGTCAGAGCCGCCGGATGATCCGTGCCGGGTTGCCTGCGGCGAACACGTGGTCCGGGATGTCTCGGATGACCACGCTGCCTGCGCCGATCACCGTGTTGTCGCCGATGGTCACGCCTGGGCAGACGATCACGCCGCCGCCGAGCCAGGTGTTGTCGCCGATCGTGATCGCGGCGGGCCGTTCCCAGCCGGCGCGACGTCGTTCATGGTCCTCCACGGGATGGAGCGCGGTGAGCAACTGCGTCCTCGGGCCGATCCGGACATCGTCGCCGATCGTGATCAGGGCGTCATCCATGAAGATGGCGTCGTTGTTGACGAAGCTGTTGGTGCCGATGCTGATCAGCGAGCCGTAGCTGCACTGGAAACGTGGCAGGACGCGGGCGCCGGGCCGAACGTGGCGAGCAGCTCGTCCAGGATTCGGCGGCGCTCGATGTCCTCGTCCGCTCCGGTCCCGTTGAATCTGTCGAGCATTCGCCAACAGCGCCGTCGTTCCTCGGTCAGATCGGGTTCGTCGAGGTACCAGTCGCCGCGCAGCATTCGATCTTTCCGCACACCCACGTTTGCTGTCCTTTCCGGATGGTGCTCGGGAGTTCTTCCGCCGTACCCCGCCACCTGCCTCCGAACCCGCCGCCCTCCCACCCACTATCCCGAAATCCGCCGGTTCCCCGGATAGGGCACTTCCGTTGAATGTCTGGATTGGCCGCTTGACACCTTCCGAGGTGATGCGCTCTACTAGTGTCTTAGTTGAATAGCACAATTCAGATGAGGCGAAGGAGCCGAGTGGTCGAGTTCCGCGTTGACCGCAGTGGCGGCCTGCCGGCGTACCTCCAGCTCGTCCGCCAGGTGCGGGAGGCGTTGCGCCTGGGCTGGCTGCACCCCGGCGACCGGTTGCCGACCGTTCGCGAGGTCGTGGCCAGCAGCGGGGTGAACCCGAACACGGTGCTCAAGGCCTATCGCGAACTCGAAATGACGGGCCTGGTCGAGGCTCGCCAGGGGTCGGGCACCTACGTGAAGGCCTCGCTCGGTTCGGCGTCATCGGAGGACATGACCGAACTGCGTGAGCAGTTGGCCAAGTGGGTGCACGCCGCCCGCGCCGCCGGCCTGGAGAACGAGGACGTCCAGGCCCTCCTCGGCGCCGTCCTCGCGACCGAAGCCGGCAACGACGCCGGGTAGCAGCACCAACTGCGGTACGGACAACGACGATCGGGGAGTCAGATCATGAATCCGGGGATTCTGGACGAACAGTTCGCCTTGCAGGTCAACGGCCTCGGCAAGGAGTACCGCTCGCGACTGCGCGGCAACAAATGGGCGCTGCGCGAGTGCTCCTTCGGCCTGCCGGCCGGCCAGGTGGTCGCGCTGGTCGGTGCCAACGGCGCCGGCAAGACCACGCTGATGAGCATTCTGGCCGGCCTGCTCATGCCGACCG
Source organism: Candidatus Melainabacteria bacterium (assembly GCA_903970565.1). GTDB lineage: Bacteria > Actinomycetota > Actinomycetes > Mycobacteriales > Pseudonocardiaceae > CAJCJE01. The sequence goes on from CAJCJE010000909.1 coordinate 2,526, forward strand.
CCGGCACGGTGGCGCTGGGTGGCAGCCAGGCCCAGCCCAACCGGGTTTCCTT
>CAJCJE010000910.1 GCA_903970565.1 Candidatus Melainabacteria bacterium
ATCGACACCGACGCGCACGCGCCCGGCCAACTCGACTGGCTGGACCGGGGCTGCGCGCGCGCCGAGGACTTCGGCATTCCAGCCGACCGCGTCATCAACACCCGCACCGCCGAGGAGCTGCGGTCCGCGCGATAGTCACCGGACGCGATTGTCAGTGACGTTGACTGCTCACATCTTGTGGCCGCACTCCGAGCAGAAGACCGCGCCCGGTGCGTTTTCCGCGAAGCCGCAACCGGAGCAGGTCGCAACCTGAGCGAGCGACCCGCCGCACGAGGAACAGAACTTGCCCCCGGCGACCTTGCTGCCGCAGCTCGGACAGTCGAGTTTCGCCCTCGTCGCCACGTCCACCCGCGCGGTCCAGTTCTCCTGCCGGGCCGCCTGCCAGATCTGGTCGCGCTGGGCACTGGCCTGTGCGCGGGAGACCTCCTCGGCGACCACCGGGGAACAGCGCAGACACTGGCCGATGTCGTTGTTCCAGCACAGGGCGCCGCACATCCAGTCCCCGCAGCCCCGGCACTGCCGAAACTTGTCGTGCACCTCGTCCACCGCGTGGGTCAGGGCCCGGTCCTTGGCCGGGGAGTTGGTGGCCCGGTCCCAGCGCCACTCCTGCGCTGAATTGGACAGTTCCTCCAGCTTCCCGCCGAACAGCGAGCCGATCGCGCGTAACGCGCCCCGGCCCATCTCGACCTTGTCCCGTTGGAAGGCCGACCGGTAGCCGTTTCCGCAGCGCTCGCAGCGGAACTCGAACTGATAGCCCTCGGCATTGGACAGGTCGCCGAAGTTGTCCGTGAACGGCACAAGATTCCCCATGCGCGGCAAGGTACGGCAGGCTTCCCGATCCGGACAAGCCAGGCCTCTCGCAATCCGATAACGGTACGGTCCGCGATCAACCGACTACAAGATGATCTTCGTGTTTCATCCGTCGTGATCTAGATTGTCCCCGTGTCTGAGTCAGCTGTCGTCACGGTCGAGCAGGGTCGGATTCGCGGTGTCGTCTCCGACGGCGCGCTGCACTGGCGCGGCATCCCCTACGCCGCACCGCCCGTCGGTGACCTGCGGTGGAGCGCGCCGCAGCCGCCCTCGGCCTGGGACGGCGTCCGGTCCGGCGCCGACTACGGCAACGGGGCGCTGCAACCGATCGACGGGTTCGGTGCCATCAGCGCCGCCCCCGCGCCGAACTACGCCGAGGACTGCCTCCACCTCAACGTCTGCGCGCCGCTGGAGCCGGCGCCGGAATCGGGTAATCCGGTACTCGTCTACTTTCCGGGCGGCGGATTCCGCACCGGCCACGGCGCCCAGGCCGGCGACGGGGAGTCCTTCGCGCGGGCCGGCATCGTTGTCGTCACGCTGAACTACCGACTCGGCGCGCTCGGTTTCGCCAACCTGTCCGGTGTCGTCGGACCGGCCGCTGCCGATGCCGGGATCTGCGGGTTTCTCGATCAGATCGCCGCGTTGACCTGGGTGCGATCGAACATCGCGGCGTTCGGCGGCGATCCGCGCCGGATCACGGTCTACGGGGTGTCCGCCGGAGGCAAGAGCGTCGGCAACCTGATGGCCAGCCCGTTGACGGCCGGCCTGTTCACCCAGGCGATCGTCAGCAGCGGAGGAGCCGACCACATGGCGATGCCGGAGGTCGGCACCTCGATCGCCGAGCGGCTGTGCACCGAACTCGGCTGCCGCGAACTGACCGCGTTGCGGCGGATTCCGGGCGCGGAGGTCATCGCGGCGCAGGAACGCATTCTCGGCGGCATCGTCGCGACCTGGCTGTGGCGGCCGACCCAGCACCCGACCGCGCTGCCCACGTTGCCGAGGGACCTGATCGCGGGCGGAAGCGCGGCCGGGGTCCGGCTGCTGGTCGGCAACAACGCCAACGAGGCCGCGACCTTTGCTCTGATGGGCGGCGTCGACACCGCGATCGCGCCGGCCCTTGCCGTGTTGACCGACATCCTCGGCGCGCGGCGCGCGGATCACCTGCTCGCCACGTATCGCGCCGAGCGCGGCGTCAACGAGTCGGGCGCGAAGATCGCCGCGATGGGCGACGAGCGCTACGCGATCCCCACCCTGCGGTTGGCCGACGCGCAGGCCACGAACGGCCCCACCTACCGCTATCGCGTTGATGTTGCCGCGCCTGGAATGCCGAAGATGGTCAACGGCGGGCACGGCACCGAGGTGCCGATGGTCTGGAACCGGCCGATCACCCTCCCGGGTGTCGCGGCGAAGGCCAATCCGGTGCGCGAGCGAACGGCGGCGGCGATCCGGCAGAGTTGGATCAGCTTCATCAGGACCGGCGCACCCAGCCCGGACGGTCTGCCGGCGTGGCCGGAGTACGAGACGACGAGCCGGCCGGTGCTGATCTTCGACGACACCCCGCACCTCGAACTCGACCCGCGCAAGGCCGAACGACTGGCCTGGGGCGACGCGAGTTGGGCTTCCACGAGCTGGTACCCGATCCCGCCAATGGCCACGAAAGCGTGACCGTCGCGGCTGACTCGCAGGTCAGACGTGACCGGCTCGGGCTCATCTTGTCACTATTGACCTGTCAAGGGTGGCCTATCATCGTGTCATGAGCCTCAAACATGCTGCCCTCGGTCTGCTCTCGCGTGGCCCCGCCAGCGGATATGATCTTTTGCAGACCTTTCACGGCTCATTGGCGAGCGTGTGGCCGGCCACTCAGAGCCAGCTCTACGGTGAGTTGGGCAAGCTTGCCGAGGCGAAACTGGTCGAGGTCGTGTCCGAGGGGGCGCGGGGTCGCAAGGAGTACGCGCTGACCCCGGCCGGCCTGGCCGAACTGCGGCACTGGCTGACCGAGGTGGAGCCGACCACGGTTCGGCGCAGCGACATGCTGCTGCGGGTGTTCTTCCTGAACGTGGTCGAGCCCGAGGACGCCCAGGAGTTCCTGCGCCGCAGGTCGGAGCAGTCCGTGACCTACCACAACGAGCTGCTCTCGATCCAGGAGCGCATTTCCGGCGAAGCCGGGCCGCTCACCGAGTACGGCCGGCTGACCCTGGAATGGGGGTTGCGCTACACCACCATGCAGCGCGAGTGGGCCGATTGGGCATTGGATCAGCTCGCCGCGAAGCCTCAGACCGAGACCGAGACCGAGACCCAGGCCGAGACCGAGACCCAGGTTGCGACCAGGGCTTAGGCTGCCCCGAGCCTCCGACCGTCACGCGATCCTGGTTTCTTCGATCTGAGTCGATCGCAATCCACGCTGTTTCGCTGCTCCGAGACCTCTCGAGGCCGGCTCGACCGCATCCTCAAGAGCCAATAGTGCAGAGACCTCACGCCGTCCTGACATGTCATAATTGACATGTCACTATAGAAAATTATAGTTTGTACATGTCATTAGTGACATATCAGACCTGCGGAGCGGAGAACAGGCGACATGAACTATCTGCGAGGTTTCATTCCGTGGATCGCGTT
>CAJCJE010000911.1 GCA_903970565.1 Candidatus Melainabacteria bacterium
GTTCGGCGGCGACGCGGTCCTCAACCGCCGCCAGCCGGGCCTCGGTGAGCCGGGTCGCGGCGGGGCCGGCAAAGGGCGCGTCCGCGATGTCGGCCAGCGGCGCGCCGCGATACAGGCCCAGCGCGCCACGCAGCGTGGCCGCCGCCGCATCCGGTCGTCCGGCCCGCAACTCGGCCCGCCCGGTACTGGCCAGCGTGGCGAACCTGCGGGTGTCGACGTCCTGCTCGGCCACGGTCAGCCGGTAACCGGCCGGCTGCGACTGCACCACCGTCTCGTCCACGCCGGCCGCGCGCAACGCCTTGCGCAGCCGGGAGATCAGCGACTGCAACGCATTGCCGGCATCGCCGGGCGGCTGCTCCCAGAGCGCGTCGATCAGCTCGCTGGTGGTGACCACCCGAGGAGCGTCCAGGGCCAGCCTGGCCAGCAGCATCCGCAGCCGGGCGCCGCCGATCTCCACGGCTCGGCCGTCGTCGGTGGCGACCGACAACGGCCCCAGTAGCGCTACCCGCACCTGGTCACTCTATGGCCAAGAAAAAAGCCGTGCGTGGCATTTCCGGCACGATCCGGAAAACGCCACGCACGGCCCGTGCGTTCCTGCTCCGACCGGCTAGTCAGCCGACCGGTCTCTCACGTGCTCAGCCGGCGTCGGTGATCGCGTCACCGTCGCCACCGGCCGCGCCGATGCTCACCGGCGGAGCGTCCGGCACCTTCGGCGGCTTCGCCTCGCCCCGGAAGGTGAAGTGCGCCTTGTCGTCGGGCCCTTCGCCATCCCAGTCCACGACGTCACCGACGATGATCTGGCCGGCCTGCAACTCGCCGAAGAGGATCTTCTCCGAGAGCTGGTCCTCGATCTCGCGCTGGATGGTCCGACGCAGCGGCCGGGCACCCAACACCGGGTCGAAGCCGCGCTTGGCCAGCAGCTGCTTGGCCACGCCGGTCATCTCCAGGGACATGTCCTTGCTCTTGAGCTGGACCTCGACCCTGGCCAGCATCAGGTCGACCATCTGGATGATCTGATCCTGGGTCAGCTGGTTGAACACGATGATGTCGTCGATCCGGTTGAGGAACTCCGGACGGAAGTGCTTCTTCAGCTCATCGTTGACCTTCTGCTTCATCCGCTCGTAGTTCGAGCCGGTGTCCTGACCGCTGGAGAAGCCGAGCCCGACCGCCTTGGAGATGTCCGAGGTGCCCAGGTTCGAGGTGAAGATGATCACCGTGTTCTTGAAGTCGACCGTGCGGCCCTGGCCGTCGGTCAGCCGGCCGTCCTCCAACACCTGCAACAGCGTGTTGTAGACCTCCTGGTGGGCCTTTTCGATCTCGTCGAACAGGACCACCGAGAACGGCTTGCGGCGCACCTTCTCGGTGAGCTGGCCGCCCTCCTCGTAGCCGACGTAGCCGGGAGGAGCACCGAACAGCCGCGAGGCGGTGTAGCGGTCGTGGAACTCGCCCATGTCGATCTGGATCAGGGCGTCGTCCTCGCCGAACAGGAAGTTCGCCAGCGCCTTGGACAGCTCGGTCTTACCGACCCCGGACGGGCCGGCGAAGATGAACGAGCCGGAGGGCCGCTTCGGGTCCTTCAACCCGGCGCGGGTGCGGCGGATCGCCTTGGAGACCGACATCACTGCCTGCTCCTGGCCGATGATCCGCTTGTGCAGCTCCTCCTCCATCCGCAGCAGACGGGTGGTCTCCTCCTCGGTGAGCTTGAACACCGGGATTCCGGTCCAGTTCGCCAGTACCTCGGCGATCTGCTCCTCGTCCACCTCGGCGGCGACGTCGAGGTCGCCGTCCTTCCACTGCTTCTCCCGCTCGCCCTTCTGGCCGAGCAGCTGCTTCTCCGCGTCCCGCAGCTTCGCGGCGCGCTCGAAGTCCTGCGCGTCGATCGCGGACTCCTTGTCCCGGCGCACGTCGGCGATCTTCTCGTCGAACTCGCGCAGGTCCGGCGGTGCGGTCATCCGACGGATGCGCATCCGGGCCCCGGCCTCGTCGATCAGGTCGATCGCCTTGTCCGGCAGGAACCGGTCGTTGATGTAACGGTCGGCCAGGGTCGCGGCGGCCACCAGCGCGGCATCGGTGATGGACACCCGGTGGTGCGCCTCGTAGCGGTCCCGCAGGCCCTTGAGGATCTCGATGGTGTGTTCCAGCGAGGGCTCGCCGACCTGGATCGGCTGGAAGCGACGCTCCAGCGCGGGGTCCTTCTCGACGTACTTGCGGTACTCGTCGAGGGTGGTCGCACCGATGGTCTGCAACTCGCCTCGGGCCAGCATCGGCTTGAGGATCGACGCGGCGTCGATCGCGCCCTCGGCGGCGCCCGCCCCGACGAGGGTGTGGATCTCGTCGATGAACAGGATGATGTCGCCTCGGGTGCGGATCTCCTTGAGTACCTTCTTCAGGCGCTCCTCGAAATCACCCCGGTAACGCGAACCGGCCACCAGAGAACCCAGGTCCAGGGTGTAGAGGTGCTTGTCCTTGAGCGTCTCGGGCACCTCGCCCTTGACGACCTTCTGGGCCAGCCCCTCGACGACCGCGGTCTTGCCGACCCCCGGCTCGCCGATCAGTACCGGGTTGTTCTTGGTGCGGCGGGACAGCACCTGCATGACCCGCTCGATTTCCTTCTCCCGGCCGATGACCGGGTCGAGCTTCCCCTCGCGGGCACCCTGGGTCAGGTTGCGGCCGAACTGGTCGAGCACGAGCGACGTGGACGGCGCGGCCTCGGCCGAGCCGGCCGCAGCCGAGGTCGGCTCCTTGCCCTGGTACCCGTGGAGCAGCT
>CAJCJE010000912.1 GCA_903970565.1 Candidatus Melainabacteria bacterium
AACCGCTCGAACACCCGCTCCCGCCGGTCCCAGTGGAAGGCGTCGGCCGCGACTCTGGTCGTCTGCTCGAACCGGGCCTGCAAGGCACCGAAGCTGCCGCACATCGCCTGCCCGACCTGTGGCCAGTACAACGGCCGTCAAGTTACCCAGCCGGCCTGACCAGCGTTTCGAAAGTAGCCCGCCGTGGGAACCAGACCACCCAGGGGCGAGCCAGTCGACCGCGCTGAGCTGTTGACCGCACTCGGCGTCACCTTGGACGCCGAGTTGCTGGTTCTCGCGCTGACCCACCGGTCCTATGCCTATGAACACGGTGGGCTGCCGCCCAACGAGCGTCTCGAGTTCCTCGGTGACGCCGTGCTCGGCGTCGTGGTCACTGATCGCCTGTACCGGGAACACCCGGACCTGCCAGAAGGCCAGTTGGCCAAACTGCGCGCCAGCGTAGTGAACATGCACGCCCTGGCCAGGGTGGCTCGGCAGCTCGGCAACGGTGGCCTCGGCTCCTACCTGCTGCTCGGTCGCGGTGAGGAGCTCACCGGCGGCCGGGACAAGGCGAGCATCCTGGCCGACGGCCTGGAGGCCGTGATCGGCGCGGTGTACCTGGAGCACGGCATCGAGACCGCGCGTGAACTGGTGCACCGGCTGTTCGCGGCCCTGCTGGCCGAGGCGCCGCTGCGCGGTGCCGGCCTGGACTGGAAGACCAGTTTGCAGGAACTCACCGCCGCCGCGAGTCTCGGCGTGCCCGAGTACCAGGTGCAGGAGCAGGGCCCCGATCACCGCAAGGAGTTCACCGCGACGGTGATCGTCGCCGGTCAGCGCTACGGCAGCGGGGACGGCACCACGAAGAAGGAAGCCGAGCAGAAGGCCGCCGAGGCGGCCTACCGCACCCTGGAACAGCAGCTGCCCGCCCGCAGCGCGGCAGCGGCTGAAACGGCGGAGACGGCCGGGGCCGCGACGGCCAACGGCCAGGTCGTCCCGGACGACGTCGACGCCGTGACCCTCACCGAGGCGGCGGCCACTACCGAGACACCCACCGACTAGTACTCCGTCGACCACCTCCGGGCCGACCACCTCCGGGCCGAGTAGGACCGGGCCGAGTAGGACCGGGTCACGTGGCCCGAGTGCGGAATCGTCGGTGTGGCGCGGGATAATCAGTTGTGCCTGAACTTCCCGAGGTCGAAGTGGTTCGGTGCGGCCTGGCCGACCATGTCGTGGGCCGCACCATCGCCAAGGTCGACGTCCTGCATCCACGCGCCGTACGGCGCCATCTTCTCGGCGGCGAGGACTTCGCCGCGCAACTGGCCGGCCGCACGGTCGCCCAGGCCCGGCGGCGCGGCAAGTACCTGTGGCTGGAGCTGACCGAACCGGCTCCGGTGCCGGTCGGGGTCGCCACCGCCCGTGCCAGATCGGTGGCCGGGACGACAACCAGGGCCGGCGGAAAACCGGCCGGCGGAAAACCGGCCGGCGGAAAAATGGTCGGCGGAGCCAGGGGCATGGCGGTTGCCGCCGCGCCGGTGCACGACGCGGTACTGGCCCATCTGGGGATGAGCGGTCAGTTACTGGTGCAGCCGGTCGGCGCGGCCGACGAGGTGCACCTGCGGGTCCGGATGCGCTTCGCCGATGACGGGCCCGAGCTGCGGTTCGTCGATCAGCGCACGTTCGGTGGGCTGGCCATGAGCGAACTGGTGGAGGTCGACGGGGACCGCGTGCCCGGCCCGATCGTGCACATCGCACGCGATCCGATGGAGGCCAACTTCGATCCGGGCGCGGTCCTCGCCGCGTTGCGCCGGCGCCGGACCGACGTCAAACGGGCCCTGCTGGACCAGACCCTGGTTTCCGGGGTGGGCAACATCTACGCCGACGAGGCGCTGTGGCGGGCCCGGCTGCACTGGTCGCGGCCGACCGAGAAGCTGACCAAGGCCCAGGCCGGCGCCGTGTTGGCCGCCGCGCGCGAGGTGATGGGCGAGGCGCTGCTGGCCGGAGGCACCTCCTTCGACGCCCTGTACGTCAACGTCAACGGCCAGTCCGGTTACTTCAGCCGGTCGCTGGCGGTGTACGGCCAGGCCGGCGAGCCCTGCCCCCGTTGCGGCACCGAGGTGCGCCGGGAGGCGTTCATGAACCGCTCGTCCTACTTCTGTCCGAGGTGTCAGCCGCCGCCGAGGGGCTGAGACCCTCGCTCACGCTGGCCTCGGCCAGCCGGACGAGCACCGGGATCGCCGTCAGGATGGTCTCGCGCTCGTCTTCGGACAGCTCGGCCATGAGCCGGTCGAGCAGTCCGGCCTCCTGCCGGCCGAAGTGCGACAGCGCGGCCCGGCCCTGGTCGGTCAGGCTGACCTTGATCGCTCTGCCGTCCGAGGTGTCCTTGATCCGCTGGACGAAGCCGACCGCTTCCAGGCCGCTGACCACCGTGGTCGCGGTCGGCTGGGAGCAGTGCACCCGTTGGGCCAGTTCGCCGATGCGAACCGGCCCAACGCCGATCAGTTGGCTGAGCACGAGCAGCTGGGTGAAGTTCAGCGAGCTGGCCGGCAGCACCGCGCGCATTCCCCGAACCAGGCGGTGGATGGCCAGCACCAGGTCGAGAGCCGGTCGACTGGCCGTGTCGAGCGCCTGCTCAACCGTCGATTCGGTGGTCATCACCGCTGCTCCCTCCACCCGTGCCGGACGGGCCGGCCGTGTGGTTCAGGACGTTCGCACCTCGGGCCGGTAGATGTCCAGCCAGGCGGCCAGGTCCAGGCTGCGTTCCAGCGCGTGCCGGGACATCTGGCTGATCGTCGACGGATCGGTCTGCACCGCGGTGTTGAGCCAGTCGCGGTTGACCAGTTCGAAGATCGGACTGTCGGCGTCGGCCAGCAGTTCCTTGACCTGTAGTTGCAGCATTGTCGGGTACTTCGGGTCCTGAGTGGACGGGTACGGACTCTTCACCCGTTCGACCACCGACCGCGGCAGCACGTCCTTGGTCGCCCCGCGCAGCAGACTCTTCTCCCTGCCGTCGTAGGTCTTCAGCGACCACGGCGTGTTGTAGACGTACTCGACCAGCCGGTGGTCGCAGAACGGCACCCGGACCTCGAGACCGACCGCCATCGACATCCGGTCCTTGCGGTCCAGCAGTATCCGGACGAACCGGGTCAGGTGCAGGTAGCAGATCACCCGCATCCGCCGTTCGTGCTCGCTCTCGCCCGGCAGTGGCGTGACCTCGGCGACCGCGCTCGCGTACTGGTCGGCCAGGTAGGTCCGGGTGTCCAGTTTCGCGGCCAGGCCGGGGTTGAGCAGTTGCGGTGCGCTCAGGCCGGGCCGGTTGAGCCCCAGCGCGGCCATCCAGGGGAAGGTGTTGGACTGCTGCACCTCGGGCAGGTGGAACCAGCGGTAGCCGCCGAACACCTCGTCGGCGGACTCACCGGACAGCGCGACCGTCGACTGGGCCCGGATCGCCTTGAACAGCAGGTACAGCGAGGCGTCCATGTCGCCCCGGCCGGCCGGCATGTCGTTGGCGGTGACCACGGCCCGGCGGATGGCCGGATCGGTGAGCTCGTCGGAGTCCAGCACCACGTCCTGGTGTCGGGAGTGCACGTGCTCGGCGACGTCGCGCACGAACGGGGTGTCCGGGGTGGGGCGCAGTTCGTCGGCGGTGAAGTTGTCCGCCTGGCCGACGAAGTCGACCGAGAAGCTGCGTACGGTCTCGCCCTTCTCGCCCAGTTGTTTGGCTGCCAGCGCGGTCAGCACGCTGGAGTCCAGACCGCCGGAGAGCAGGACGCAGCGCGGCACGTCCGCGACCAGCTGGCGGGCGACGATGTCGTCGAGCAGCTCGCGCACGTGCG
>CAJCJE010000913.1 GCA_903970565.1 Candidatus Melainabacteria bacterium
CGCGGCGACTCGGGCACGCACCATGACGTGCGTTGAATGAGCGGGGATCACCGAAGCTGTCACGGCCAACGGGCCTCTACTCCCCGACTGCATCTGCGCGGGGCCGGCGCTCGTGGCCGTGCTGGACTCGTGCTGTTCGGCAGGGCTGTGGGGCTCGCCGAACTCGTGCTGGCCCACCTCGTCAGCGCGCGGGGGGCGGTCGACGCGAATCCAGAACATCAGTGCCGGCGCGAGCTGCGGAAGGCTCTGCGTCGGCATGGCGGTGAACACAATGGATGCCGAGGCACCTCCTCTCTCTCGGACCGTGTGCAGGTCTGCCACCTAGTGAAAGTATCACTTTCGTAGAACAAGTAAAACATGATTTATGCAAGTAGTGCTTGTGTAGATCGTGACGTGCGGGACACACCGGGTGCTACTGCTGCCTGGTTCCGCGGGCCATCGGGAACACTGAGTGTCGGTTGGCGTTGGCGTGGAGCGCCGCAGGGTGACGAGCATGGGGAAGGCAGTAGGTGCAGCTCGGGTGGCAGCTACGGAAGGTCATGGCCTCCCGTGACGTCTGGAACGCGACGGATCTGCGTGCGCTCCTGATCAAGCGAGCCGAGTACGAACTGTCCCTCCAGGCGGTGTCCGCCCTCATCCGGAACCAACCCATCCAGATGAAGACCGACACTCTCCAGGCACTGTGTACCGCTTTGAAGTGCACGCCGGATGAGCTATACGGCGTCGTTCCTCCGCGCGAGGTCTCGCTCACCGATACTCAAGGCTGACGATTCGCCTGCGGCCCGGTGACGGCTCTGCCGCAGCGAGGCCATCGCGGTGGCAGTCATGCCGCCCTCGCCGGCATCGACCCGCCCGACTCGGTCGCTGCGGCCTCCGCTCGATCGTCGAGCGCTTCCTGTATGCGGCGATGCCAGTCGAGTGCGAAGCGCAGGCAGTTGGATTCTGTGCGATGGCTGGGTGCGCAGCCAGGCACATGGCGACCGCGGAAGCTCCATGCCATCGAGTCCGAACTCGATAGCGCCTCGGCGTAGCGAGCCAGGCCGCCGGTCTTGACACCGAATCCGTGGAGTCGAAGATTGCGTGCCGCCAGGGCTCGCATGATGCGTTCGACCTGGTTGGTGTGCTGACGGCGGCAGACCGTTCCGATCCCGACCAACGGCTCGGATTCCAGATCGACACCCGCGCGGTAGTACAGCTCGGCGCATCGCTGATAGCCGCTCAACGTCTCACCCCCTTGCAGGACGGGGATGAACGGCAAATCCGGGGCCAGATCGCGGAGCCGGAGAAAGTTCGCCACTGTACGGCGCTGGTGTTCCAGGACGGTCAGGCCGGTCCGTTGGAGGATGCGCTGCTCGCACATCCAATCTTGAGGTGCGGCCCAAACCAGGCTCCCAATCTCCTGCACGTATCGGCGAGCAGCCCGCACGTAGGTGCGCTCGTCGACTGTCCACCGTCCGTGCAGCGACAACTCGGTGAAGCCGCCCGAGTCGAGCGCCCACTCGGTTGTTGCGCGAGGCAACGTTCGCCGGCCACCGAGACGCCGATGCGAGACGACGAGCGGGACGTCGCTCAGTCGTGCCAGCCAGGCTGGCTGGTGAGCGCCGAGATAGAACTTCATGCCGGCCGCCGTCGCCGGTGTGCCCGGACCGCGGCGAGGAAGGCCATCGCCAGCACGGTGGTCGCGGTCTTCGCTGCGATCTGACCGCCCAGATAGGTCAGCGAGCCGAACGCCAGCGGGACAAACACCAGGCTGTCCACGAGGAGACCGACCGTGCCGGATGCGCCGATCGCAGCGAGTCGGCCCCGACGCCGTAGAGCGCTGTACAGCACGAACGCCGACAGCTCGGACAGGGCGAACGCGACCGCACTGGCGACGGCCATGCGGGGTGATGCAACCAACCACGACAGCCCGGCACCCCCGGCGACAGCCACCAGCGCCGTCCGGGCGCCCAGAAACTCCTGGACGCCCGCCCGCAGGGTGAAGGCCAGCCCGGCGAAGAACGCGCCCGCCGGGACATAAAGGTCGACGATGACGACCGGCGGGCACACCGTCGAGGCCCAGTTCGCTGCGGCGATCGTCGCCGAGTAGGCCACCAGTATGGCGATCGTCGCCGGGTTCCACCGCTGCCGGCTCATACCGCGCTTGCCGACTCGTTCGGGGCCGGCCGCCGGCCCGCGGCGCGAGGTTGCGCGCGGTGGAACGTGCGGTTATCGATCAGCGGCTCGTGGACCATCGGCGCTGAGGTGACCCACTGCTCGGCCGGCACCGGGCGCCCGGCAACGGTGCGGGCCCAGACCTGGCGACCGGTGTAGCGCGGGTTGGTGACGACGCGCCTGACGGCACCGGGAGTCCACGGTCCGCTCCCGGACGGTGACGGATACCGGCCCGGTTCGGCGCTGAGCCGACGGGCGATCGCGCGGAACCCCAGACCCTGGTCGGCACGCCAGTAGAAAATCTGTGCGACCACTGCGGCGGTGCGCCAATCCGGCACCAGCACGACACGGAACCGGCCGTGTCCTGTGGCGTCGGTGATCCGGATGCGCAGAGCGCGGTAGCCGTAGGGTGTGGGACCGATCTGGTACCCGGCCCGGACGAGTTCGATGATCGCTTGGCGGGCCCGTTGGGTGGTCTCGGCATGGTGTGCCGCAAGCACGGCGGCCTGAATGTGGTTGCTGTAGGTGCGGTTAATGTCGGTACTGGTGTCCACCAGGTTGGGCGCGTCGAACGCGCTCGGCCGACGGTGCGGGCGCATCCAGAACCGGTGCCACCGCGGCGGTGTGGTCTGGAGGTGTAGCGCGGTCGTACAGGCGTGTTGGCCGGCGGCACGCCGCGCGTTGCACCGGGTGCGGTAGGAGTGGCTCCAGCCGCATTCGCGGCAGTACAGGCGCGTGGTCATGCCGCCCGCCTCCCGCCGCGGAACGTGGCGCCGTTGGAGGCGCGCAGTCCGTCGTTCACGTCGGCTGCCTGGCGGCGAGCACTGCCGACCGCGGCGTAGCCGGCGGCGAGTTCGACATCGTGCGCCAGTTGGAAGACGAGGACCTCGCGATGCGCGACCAGCCCGATCGGTGTGCCCGCGGCGCCTGCTCGGGCCGCGGCACGTCGCTCGGTGAATGACGCGCGGGTGACCACACGGTCGCCGCGCAGGGCGGCGGTGAGCGCCACACAGCGTTCGACGGGAACCAGCCCGGCTGACCAGCCGGCGCGGATGATGCCGGAGGTCGTGTCCACGAGCGACCCGTCGGGAAGTCGACGAGGCCGGACGACCACCACCAGACGTCCACCGGTGCGCAGCAACGGCTCGCAGCACCGCGCGATCTGCGCCAGCGCGGTGAAGTCGACGACACGATCTGATGGGGACACCAGGTGTCCCGGCGCCAGTTCCCGCAGGGCGGTGATGACCAATCCGACGCGACCGATCAAGCCGGCCGCGCGCACGCTGGCCAGGAGCCGGGGATCGGCGTCGAGGACCGAGCCGTCCCGCCAGGCGCCGTCGCGTTTGGCCGCGGTGATGTTCGCGCGGGCGGTCGTCCACGATCGCGAGTGGGTGGTCAGTCCCAGCGTGTGCCGGCCCGCGTGCAGGGCCGCGACGAGGACCGTGCCGGTGCCACAGTCGGGGTCGAGGACGAGTTCGCCAGAGTGGGTGTAAGCGCCGATCGCGTGCGCGGCGATGGCCGGCGGAATGTGTTCGGTGTCCGCGTCAGTGCTCGCCACGCAGCCGGCCTCGCGGAGTTGCGTTGCTTCGTCGGCCTGCCCGGTCACCCAGACCGACCATGGCGGAACCGGCGGCTGCCAGCCCGGCCCGGACGGCCGGGCGCCATGCCCGCTGCTGCGGTCAGTCATCCGATGTCTCCTCGCCGTCAGCAGCCTCGCCGGTGGTGCTCGTGGCTGCGGGTATCTGGGTGAACACGAACAAGTCGTCGTGCACCGGGAGGTGCCGGGAGGACAGTCCGAACGTGCTCTCAGGGGCCACTGAACGACCGGCCGCGCCGCTGCCGGCCGCCGCGCGAACGGTGTCGCGAATCGGCACCGTCAGCAGGACGATGCGATCGAGGTAGCGCAGTCCGGTGCCGTGAGCGGCGGCGCTGAGGGCGTCGGCCGGGTCGGCAAACTGACCTCGCGCGCTGTCACCGTGGGTGATGACCGCGAGGATGCCCGTCTCGGTGAGTTGGCCGGCCCAGTCGGTCGGACGAACTACGTCGAGCGCGCGTTGCTCGGCTGCGACGATGATCAAGTCGAAGCGATCCCGACCGTGTCCGACTGGCGCCGGACGAAGACCGGACTGGTTGGCACCGGCGAGTCCGGACTGGTTGTTCGATGTCGGTCCGGCGTCCAGTCCGGGTCCGGACTCAGACCCTGTTTCGGCGGTGTCGAGTGTGTAGCCGAGTCGATCCGTGGCTGGCTGGGCGGTCCGAGTTTGGACGCTGCGCCCGAGTCGCGCCACGGTCCAACTCGCCTCGAACAGTCTGTCGTAGCGATCGCGGTCCGATCCGTTTCGGACTGGTGTCGACGACGACCGTGCGGGTTCGTTGAGCGACTGCGGGGCGGCGAGCAAGAGGACTCGCTGGCCTGGCTGGGTGTAGGTGGTGACGATCTTGACCAGTGCCGTCAGCAACCAGTTCGCGATCAACGCAGCGCCCTCACCAAGGTCGTCTTGAGCACACGGCCAGACCGTGGTGTGGCGGGCCCAACCCGCCCAACCAAGCCCGGTTCGGAGGCTGCGCAGCCCA
>CAJCJE010000914.1 GCA_903970565.1 Candidatus Melainabacteria bacterium
GTGCTTGGCCACCTGTGAGCCCAGCCAGTCCAGTTCGGGCGTACGGCCGGCAGCCGCCGCTTCCGCCGGGGTCAGGATCTGGTTCGGGGCCAGGTGGACGGCCGCGGGTGCCGCTGCGGCCGGAGTTAACGAGCCGAGCAGCAACGCCGCGGCGAAGCTGCTGACGATGACCGCCCCCAGCGCTGTCCGCCTCCGGGTGAACGTGCTCTTCATCTGTGTTGACCTTTCGGTGCGCCCTCGCTGATGGTCAGCGGTATGTGACCATCTGACATCGGTCAGTGTGCGGTAAATGCGGTGCGAAAGTCACGCCTTTTCATAAACACGTCACCGCAATTGGCTAACCCCGATAATCCGTTGATAACCGGTGAATATCCGTGCTACTGAAAGGGAATTCGGGCACGTCGAACAGGAGCGATGGTCTTTCATGTTTCCCATCGCTTCCGTTGGCGCGCAAGGAATCGGCCGCTGCTGTTGTTTTCCTACAGGCGCTGTTCGTCCGGGTGCCGTTGTTGCCGCCCGCCGTTTCGGTCCGCCGCCGTTGTTGTCGTCGATCGGGTGATTCTCAGCCGTTGGCCAGTGCCGCCATCGCGCTCACCGGGCCGTTGAAGTAGTCCTGGTCGCCGGGGAAGGTGCCGGAGTCGGCGTACTGCCAGATGGTCTGGTAACCCCAGGCATAGGGCATCGTGCCCGGACTGCCGTTGTAGTTGGCCAGCCACAGGGCATTCGTGCCGGAGAAGTCGCCCTCGTCGCCGGTGCACTCGCTCCACCAGCTGGTCGCGGTGTAGATCGTCGGATAGACGCCTTCCCGCGCCTGGTACTCGTCGCTGAAGGACTGTATCCAGCTCACCATGTCACTTGCCGAGAGGCCGTAGCAGTCCGCGCCGTCCGGATTCCATTCGATGTCCAGCGCGCCGGGCAGCGTCATCCCGTCGTCCGACCAGCCGCCGCCGTTGTCGATGAAGTAGTCGGCCTGCGCCGCGCCGCTGGATTCGTCCGGATGAGCGAAGTGGTAAGCGCCGCGGATGAGCCCGGCGTCGTAGGAACCGTCGTACTGCTGGGAGAAGTAGGGATTGGTGTAGTCGGTGCCCTCGGTCGCCTTGACGTAGGCGAACTGCGCGCCATCGGCGGCCACCGAGGACCAGTCGACATCGCCCTGGTAGCCACTGACATCGAGACCGGGGGTCTGGGTGTCGTCCGGCGACATCACCACGGTGGACCTGATCTTTTCGTGCAGGCGGATCTGCGAACCCATCTGGTGATCCATCTTGTGGATCCAGGCGGTTTCCGCCGGGCTCACCGTAATGTCGGGTGCGGTGACGGCGGGGGTCGTGCTGGCGTTTGCCGGGGCCATCCAGCCGAGCAGGAGCGTGCCAGCGACGGTGCTGGCCGCTAAGGCTGCGATGGCCCCGCGCCTGCGTGCAGACGCGGTCATCATGGTTGACCTTTCGAATTGCCCTGCTACGTAAACTTGCCCTCGCGGTGATCTCCATCACGCAGATCCCCTGATCGAAGAGTGTGCAGCATGGGCCAACGAAATGTCACGCTTCTTTGTTAACAAATAACGAGTGTTCGTTAACAGGCAACGGGCCGGTCAACTCCGGTCAACTCCGCGCCCAGCCCGCGCTGGCAAAGCCCGCCAGCTGCGCGGCCGAGCCGTTGTAGGAGTCCTGGTCGCCGGGAAAGGCGCCGGAATCCGCGTACTGCCAGAAGGTATGGCCGTTCCAGCTCGCCGGCAACGCGCCGATACTGGAACCGTAGCGCGGAATCCACAGCGGGTCGGCACCGAAACCACCGTCGTTGCCGGTGCAGGTGCCCCACCAGCTCGTCGAGGTGTAGATCGTCGGATAGATGCCGGTACGCGCCTTCATCTCGTTGACGAAGGCGTGAATCCAGGCAACCATCGCGGCCGGCGTCAGGTCGTAACAGCTGTCGCCGTAGGGGTTGTACTCCAGGTCGATCGCGGGCGGCAGCGTCCTGCCGTCGTCCGACCAGCCGCCGCCGTGCGCGAGGAAGTAGTCGGCCTGGCTGACGCCGTCGGTCGTGTTCGGCGTCGCGAAGTGGTAGGCGCCCCGGATCATGCCGGCCGCGAAGGACCCGTTGTACTGCTGGGCGAAGTCCGGATTCGTGTAGTACGTGCCCTCGGTCGCCTTGACGTAGACGAAACGTCCGCCGCCGGAGGTCACCGAACCCCAGTCGACCGTCCCCTGGTGGTCGCTCACGTCCAGCCCCAGCGGCACCCCGCTCGGCGCGCCCAGGTCCTGCGTGCTCATCCCCCGTGGCCCCGACGTGCCCTCGTGCGCGGCGATCTGCGAACCGGCGTAGTCCTCCTGCGGATGCCACACCCCGAAGGAGGCCGCCGATCCCGGCGCGGGCGTGGCCGTCGCCGGCAGCGCGGTGACGATCAGCGCGGCGGTGCCCAGCAGGGCGCCGGCCAGGACGGACAGTGCGGTCACTGCTCGTTTCCCGCCGAGCGGCCCACGGCCGGCGGTGCGATCTGCGAAGCGTGTCACCTGCATGTCCCCGTTCCGTCTCCGCACGCGCTCGGCTGGTGGCTGTGCGCTGTTCGGCCTACAGGTTGCCGCCAGTCGGGCGATATCGCATCTCGAGTTCCCGCGCATCCCGCGGGCGCGGTGGTGGTCTGCTGGATAGTGTGCGGGTATGCCTCTGCAACATCCTTCAGCCAGTCATCGCCATTCGACCAACCACGGTGACGTCGCGGTAAATCCGATCTTCACCAGGGAACCGGTCCGGATACCGAAAACGGTGTTTCCCCCGCACGGCATCGACCCTGACATCGCCTACCAGATCGTGCACGACGAACTGATGCTGGATGGAAATGCCCGGCTGAACCTCGCGACATTCGTCAGTACGTGGATGGAGGACGAAGCCACCAAGTTGATGTCCGAGTGCTACGACAAGAACATGATCGACAAGGACGAGTATCCGCGCACCGCGGATCTGGAGGCGCGTTGCGTCCGGATGCTCGCCGGCCTCTGGCACGCCCCGGCGCCGGAGCACGCGATCGGTTGCTCCACCACGGGTTCCAGCGAGGCCTGTATGCTCGGCGGCCTCGCCCTCAAGCGCCGCTGGCAGAACAAACGGCGCGCGGCCGGCAAATCCACCGACAAGCCCAATATCGTGATGGGCATCAACGTGCAGATCTGCTGGGACAAGTTCGCCAACTACTGGGAGGTCGAACCGCGTCTGGTCCCGATGGACGGTGACCGGTTCATCCTCTCCGCCGAGGAGGCCATCAAGCTCTGCGACGAGAACACCATCGGTGTCGTCGTCATCCTCGGGTCCACTTTCGATGGTGCCTACGAGCCCGTCGACGCGGTCTGCAAGGCGCTGGATGAGCTACGGGAGCGCACCGGCCTGGACATTCCGGTCCACGTGGACGGTGCGTCCGGCGCGATGATCGCCCCGTTCTGCGACCCGGAACTGGAATGGGACTTCCGGCTGCCGAGGGTGGCCTCCATCAACACCTCCGGGCACAAGTTCGGCCTCGTCTACCCCGGCGTCGGCTGGATTCTCTGGCGCGATCTGGAGGCACTGCCCGAGGAGTTGGTCTTCAAGGTCAACTACCTCGGCGGCAACATGCCCACCTTCGCGCTGAACTTCTCCCGGCCCGGCGCCCAGGTCGCCGCGCAGTACTACAACTTCGTCCGGCTGGGCTTCGAGGGCTACCAGCGGGTGCAGCAGCACTGCCGGGAGGTGGCCACCACGCTCTCGGCGAAGATCGAACCCGCGTCGCTGGCGCCTCTCCCCAGCTTCACGCGCTTCGCCGACGCCG
>CAJCJE010000915.1 GCA_903970565.1 Candidatus Melainabacteria bacterium
CCGCTTGGCCCACCCAAAAGCAGTTGGGGCGGCCTGACTTTCTACAAGGTCCTCACGGAGATCCAGGTGCTTCTGGCTACCTGGAGTGGCCGATGCCCCGCCTGCCATCAACGACCACCATAACGAAATAACAAAGTCCTAATAGGCGCTCGCGACACCGATCACGCTGCGAGATTCCATCGACGAGAAGGTGCGCAGCGCGATCCGATAGGACAGATGTCCCTCCACCCGATGAATCCGGCCCTCGTCCAGCCGCTGCGACGCCAGCAGCAGATGCACGCCGAGGCTTCGGCCGAGTCGACCGACCGACACGAACAGGTCCATGAACTCCGGCTTGCTGGCCAGTAGCTCACTGAACTCGTCGACAACAAGGAACAGGGTCGGCATCGGTGCCAGCGGTTCGCCGGCCGCGCGGGCCTTCTCGTAGTCGAACAGCGAGGAGTAGCCGGTCGCCCGCAACTGTTCCTGCCGCCGGACCATCTCACCGTTGAGCGAGTCCTGCATTCGATCGACCAGCGGCAACTCTTCGGAGAGGTTGGTGATTACCGCCGAGGTGTGCGGCAGCTTCTCCATTCCCCGGAACGTCGCGCCACCTTTGAAGTCGACGAGCACGAAGTTCAGGATCTCCGACGAGTGGGTCGCGGCCAGCCCGAGCACCAGCGTGCGCAACAGTTCGCTCTTGCCGGAGCCGGTCGCGCCGATGAGCATCCCGTGCGGGCCCATACCCCCCTGCGCGGACTCCTTCAGGTCGAGTTCGACGACCTCGCCGTCCTCGGTCACCCCGATCGGCACGGACAACCGGGCCCGCTGCGCATTCCTCGGACGCCACTGGGCCACGACGTCGAACGTGTAGACATCCCGGATGCCCAACAGGGCGGTCAGGCCGAAGTCCGATTCCAGCGGCCGTTCCACCAGGTCGACCGTGCCGCTGGTGCGTTGTGGTGCCAGGACCCTGGCCAGGGACTCCGCCTGCGTGATGGTCAGTTCGTCTCGCGTCGCCGAGCCGACTCCATCGCCGACGGGAAATTCCAGCCTGTCCTCGGTCGGGTTCAGCCGAAGCACCTGCGGACCGCCGGGCAGCATCCCAGTGACGTCCAGCAGTACCGTGTTCCGCAGGCCGGCGCCAAGCAACCGGGACGATTCCGGGATCGGTGCCAGGTGCGCGACGATCACCACAAAGGGCTCGACGACGCTCGGCGCGACCGCCCGGTCATGGTCGGCCCGATCGGTCACCTCGTGACCCAACAGATCCAGCAGCTCGTCATGGTCGCAGGCGACCAGTCGCTGTGGTCCGGCGAAATCCCGAGCGCTCACATGCGCGTTGTGCGGCAACCACTTCACCCAGTCCCACTCCGATCGGTGCTGCTCGGAGGTGAGCACGGCGATCCTGAGTTCGTCGGGAGAATGGAAAGTGGCGAGTTGGGCGAGCATGGCGCGAACCAGGCCGACGCCGGCGGCCATGTCGCCGGCGAACTCCACGCTGGTGAAGCTGCGCAGGCCGAGCGAGATCGGAATGCCCGACACCGTGCGGTACGCCTCGCTGAACCTGCGCAGCGAGATGGCCGACAACGGCTCGAGATCCTCGATCGGCTTCGTGGACGGGGAAACGAGCTCCAGCGCGGCTTCCTGAGTGCCCAGCCCGATCCGTACCCGCGCGAAGTCCTCATGACTCGCCCGACGTTCCCACAGCCTGGGACCAAGGGCGATCGACCACAGTGCGGTCGGATCGGGATTGTTCCAGCCGACGGCGCGACGCTGCTCCTCGGCCATGTCCCTGGCCTGCTTGCGCAACTGGCCGATATAGCGGAGGTAATCCCGCCGCTCGGCCTGCATCTTGCGCTTGCGGTCGGAACCGGAGCGACCCATCTGGCCAAGGCTCATGGCCATCATCGACACGCCCATGCCGCCGCCGATCAGGTAGGTCATGGGCGAACTGCCACTGGCGCCGGAAAGTGAGATGACCATGATGATGGAGCCGATGCCCATCGGCAGCATCGTCATCACGGAGCCGAAATCGCGAGTCGACGGCTCACCGAGCACCGGCGGTTCCTGCAGCTCGAACCGGGCCTCGGGCGCAGGTGGGCCCTCGGCTCGTGGGCCTCGTTTCACGGTGACCGTACTCATCCGAGTACCCCACTCCTGGTGCCGGCTGACCTGCCCCAGGCCGAACTGTCGATGTTCAGCAGGTCAGCGACCCGGCGAGAGTCCTCCTCGTCGTCGATGTCGTCGTCGATGTCCACGTCCTCGTCCGGTTCCTGCTCGGTCACCGGTGGCGGCGACATGACGTCCTCGCCCGAAGACCTCAGTCGAACCTCGCCCCCGACCGGGTCGCCCGGCATGGTCTTGCGACGCTGGTAGACACCCGCCGTGACAGCCGGCTCCCATGTCTCGTCGTCGGATTCGACGTAGCGCGCCGGTAGCTGCTCGGCGGGTTCGCCATCGGTGGGAACCAGGGAAACAGCGGCGATACCGGCGAAGAGTGCGGGGGCCCCGACATCCCAGGCCGCAGGGTCCTCCCGGTCGTCCGAGGGCGTGACAACAGGCACGGCATGGACCTGGCGGCGGTCCGGTGCGGGCTCGGAGTCGGCGACCCCGAACGGCACGCCCGCGGGAGTGACCGCCCAGACCTCGGGGGACATCGGCGCGGCACCCTCCTGCGCAACCGGATCACCGACACTGGCCGGCGCGTTCACGCCCTCCCACGAGTCGGGCTTCCCGCCGAGCAGGCCGGCGGCATCCGGCCGATCCGTAGTGCCCTTTCCGCCAGCACCAGCACCACCCATGCCCGGCATCATCGGCATCTCACCAGCCGGGGACTGCTGGGAAACAGGGGGCGCGGCAAAACCGGTGAGCGGCAGAGCCCAAGGGACGGGTTCGGTAGCTGAGGTACCGCCCGCAGTAGCGGGATCACCCATACCGGCCGGCGGATTCACGCCCGCCCATGGTTGCTGGTGACCGCCGAGCAAGCCGGCGGCATCCGGTCGGTCGGTAGCCCCCTTGGCACCAGCACCGGCGCCACCCATCCCAGGCATCATCGGCATACCACCGCCCTCGGTCTGCTGCTGGGCCGCGCCCGGCCCGTTGACGCCGTCAAGGGTCTTCGGAGAGAGGATCGAATCGGGCGTCGGCGCACCTAACCCCTTGGTCGAGGGCAGGTCGCCAGGAAGTCCCCCCTTGGCCCCAGCGGTACTCAGATCGGACAGTCCGCCGGGTTCGGCGGCATTCTTGAGGCCGGCAATGTCTTCAGCGGCCGGAGTTTTACCGAGCTGCGACAGTGCTGCTAGATTAGGCTCTTGCTGTTCGGAGAGGTTTGCCGGCTCGTTGGGAAAAGTGATGTTCGGTTCTTGCGGTATTTTCGGATAAGTGAGGTTCGGCTCTGACGGTATCTTCGGATAGGTGATGTTCGGCAAATTCGGAGTATTGATTTTAGGCGTCGTGATGTTCTTCAACCCTGCCAGATCGCCGAGATTGTTGAGGTCACTGAGGTTGGCGAGGTTCTTCAACCCCGCGAGATCTCCGGGGTTGTTGAGGTCGGCCAGGTTGGCAGGATTCTTCAACCCCGACGGATTGCCGATGTTGCTCGGTCCGGTCGGGTTGCCGAGGCTGTTCAGGTTAGCAGGGTTGTTGAGCCCGTTCAGATTCGGCGAAGGCGTTGCGACGTCAGCCGTGGGCGGCGGCGTGGTGCTGGGATCAGGGGGCGGCGTGGTGGTGGTTGGATCGGGTGGCGGCGTGGTCGGGTTCGTGAAACCGGACAGGTTCGGCATGTTGAATTTGTCAACGGATATCGAATAGACCCCGTCCAGCTTCGTGGCAACCTGATACATCGTGTCGTGCAGCCCCTGGAGAACCCAGGGCACCTGGGAGACGCTCACGACAAGCCCGTCACTGGATACCGCAGCACCCGCCGCCTGCGCCTGTTCCGCCCAGTAGGTGTCGAGAGCGTCGAGTTCGTTTCGTGCCCACTCCAGATAGGCACCGTCGTTGTAGAGCTGGGTCGGCACGTCGTCGTCACCGGTGCCCGGACGGCCGATCTGAGTGGCGTACGCATTGATCACACTGGCGAAACCCAGCATCTGACTGAGAAATTCGGTCGCCGCGTCACCCTGCCACGGGCCGTGCGGACCGGCCAGCGCATTGGCCTGGTCGGTGATGCTCTGCGCGACCATCGTCATCAGCCGCTGCGCGAAGTAGAAAGAATTCGCCGCGCTGAACAGCGTCGTCGGATCGGAGATGGCCGCAACCTGCTCCACGGCAGTCTGATCGTTGGGATCATATCCGGCGCCACCGTTGACGGCCGCCATGATCTGCTTCCAGGTCAGATTGGACCAGAAATTGAGGTCACTGCTCGGGGTGCTGCTCGGGTCACCGAACGTACCGTTCGGCTGAACGCTGAACCCGTTACCGCTCGATCCCTCGCTGGAAGTCACTGCCGCTCACCCCATGCCTCTCTGGTCACTGCCACCGGTACTTGTCCTGAAACCGCGCGACGTAGCCCGGTGGACCAATCAGCTCGAACCAGTTCCGCCGCTGCCAGTGCCGCTGCCGGTGGTACCAGTTCCGCCGCTGCCGGTGCTGCCGGTAGTGCCATTGCTGCCACCGGAACTGCCAAGTCCGCTGATGTCTCCGGCGACCTGCGTCATATAGCGTTCATAGTCAGCAACCTTGATATTGTTCAGATCCTCGGACTTGGTGTAGTCCGCCGCGATTTTCCTGATCGCGGGAGACAAGTCCTCCAACGTGTCGCGCATACTGGTCAGCGCCGAGACGAGATTGTCCCTCAACTGTCCCGATCCGGTGATCGTGGTAGCTAGTGTGACGGCCTTGGGAAACGCGCCGGCAGCGATGGTGACATTACCCAGATCATCGATCGTCGACCTGATCTGTGGTGTCAACTGATCGATATTGTCAGCGAACTGCTTCAGGGCGGAGGTATTGACGGTGGTCTGCCCGTTGCCGCTTTTGGCCGTCGACGGAACCTTGGGTGTGGTCAGACCGGGCGAGAACAGTGGTTCGGGCAGCTTCTTGACCGGAGTCGGTATCTGACTCGTCGGTGCCCCCGACAGGGCACCAGGAGGAGCGGTGGATGTGGCTGGGGAGACCACCGCTTTGACAATGGTGGGTTTGGGTGTGGACGTTGTGGACGGTGTGGGTACGGACTGTGTGCCAGCCATGATCTCTCACTCTCCCTCAGTCGTGCGGCTCCGCGTCGTCCGCGCAACGAACATGCGGGCCTTGGGTACTCAACGGCAGTTCAACAGCGGTGTGTCGACACACTGTCAACACGCTTTCGATGCACCGCCGGGGTGGTCAGATCGCGCCGACCCGCATCGCGTAGGACACCGCGTGTGCGCGGTTGCGCAATGCCAGCCGTGCCAACATATCTCCGATGATCTTCTTGATGGTGCGCTCCGAATAGCTCAGATGCTCCGCGATGTACTCCGTACTCTGTCCGTCAGCAAGAAATTTGAGAACTTCAACCTCACGCGCGGTCAGTCCCCCCGAGCTCAGTCCCTGCGTAGCCAGCATGTTCTGTTGGAAAACCCGAGCCTCATCGACCAACCAGCGAGTAACGGTCTCCGGCAGAACGGCACCCCCGCGGTAACTTGAGCGCACTGCCCGAACCACCAACCGAGCAGTCGCCTCGCGCAGAGGCAGAATACTCACCACACCACAACTGACGGCACGAGCGAGATGACGTTCCCGCATCGGGCCCGTGACCAGAACCATGCACTGCCTCGGATTCACCGCACCATCGGCGATCCTCCCCAAATCAGCCAACATCGCATCGGTCACCGCCGTGGTGACAACCAGGATCACATCCGCGTCGGCATGACCACTCGACGGAACCAGCACGATCTCCTGCGAAGACGCCAACTCCGCGTCCAACTCGTCATCGATTCGCTTGCCGTAGCTGACCACGGACACAGTGAACCGATCCAGACCAACGGTGTCCTTCTGAGCAAGGACGGATCGTCCGGAGACCACGGGTCCACTTGTGACCGGCGGGGCTTCCTGGGTGGCCGTCCCACCCATGGTGCGCGTATTCATGGAGTACGTCCCTTCCGCGCGGAGATCGGTAGGTTGCCACCCGACATGGCTGTATGGAACATGCACTTTGACTGTTTTCGGCCACGATCCGCCACGACACTGGGGGTACGGGTACTCGACCGCTTTGTGTCAGTGAACCATCGCCCTGTCGACAACTCGTCATCGTCGAGTCAGCGCCTGGTTGCCGACGCGCCACACCATGCCCTGGCGCGGTCGTCGATCGCTGAATGGCCCTATTGAGACACGGCAGTGAACGGGCATGCCGCGAAGGGGCGCACCTTACCGGGAAATGACGGTGACGGGGAGACTGAGCAGATGCCGGAAGTTGGGGCCTGACCTCCGACGATGCCGGGACTTGGTGATCGCCAGGCCGGTTGCCCACTGGCGCCAGGCGGTCACGAGGTGGACAGCCGACAGGCGGGCGAGGCCCGCGCCGAGGCAGTAGTGCGGTCCCGCGCCGAAGGTCAGCGAGCGGGACTGGGGCCGGCCGGGAGAGAACACATGCGGTTGCGCGAAGACGGCGGGATCCCGATTCGCGGCACCGATCATCACGTGCGCGAGAGTCCCTCGCGCCACCTGTTGCCCGGCCAGCACGGTGTCCAGCGCGGCGATTCGACCAACCATGTGCGCGGGGGGATCGCAACGCAGGCATTCCGCAACGAAGGCGCCGGCCTCGTGGCGCGCATCATCGTCGCCGCCCAAGGCGAGCACAGCGCTCGACATCAGCGCCATGCTGGTGCTCACGCCTGCCGTCATCATCAGCACGAGCGCCGTGACCACGTCGTCGACGGTGTTGCGACTCGACGAGCCCGCCTGACTGAGCAAGTACGCGATCAGTCCGCCTTCCGGCGTGAAAGTGCGGTCGTGGATCAACCGCTTGCCGTAGGCGAGCAGCTCGATGATCGCCGCGTCGGCCTGTTTGACGCAGGAGGGCCGAGGCGCGAGTTCTTCGACGAAGGACAGGTCCGACGCCATGCGGGTGATGAAGCCGTGATCCTGCTCGGACACTCCCAACAGCGTGCACATCACTCTGCCGGCGGCAGGGGCTACCAGGTCGGCGACCGCATCGCCGCTACCGGTCCGTGTCACCCGATCGACGAATCCTGCTACGGCGCCGCTCACGATGTTCCGGATCGTTGCTGAGTGGGCCTCCATCGCGAGTGGCGTGAAGAAAGACGCAAATCGGCGACGTTGAGCAGCATGGTCGGGTCCGTTGAGGTGAAACAGGGTCCGGTTCACACCGTGTCGCGCGGGCTTGCCCGCTCCGGGGCCACAAAGCCGCTGGAAGTCCTGGGCGTCGGGGTTTCGCCAGGTCACGGGATCGGCCAACACGTCCCGGCAGGCCGCATGACTGGTCACCAGCACCGCGCCCCACGGAAGAGCGATCAGCGGACCCTCCTCGTGCATCCGACCGTAGAGCTGGGCGAATTCGGTCTCAGTGGACTCAGCGCGCCAAGCCCGTAGCAGTCCGTGGTCGGTGAGCAGGGTGGTCATGCCGTAGCCGCCGTCATCGACCTGCGGGCGACGAGAGCCGCGCCGGCCTCCAGTGCCGGGAGCAGGTCGGCTCGCCTCGGAGGTACGGGGCCGCCGACGACGCTCCCCAGTGTGCTCGGCAGTGACGGTGCGTCGGGAGCGAAGAGTCCGAGTTGTAGCAGGCGTCCCAGCCCTCGCTGAGGATCGACCAACGGTTCGAGGGCAGGAGCGCGGAAGGGTTTCCCGACGGCCTCCGCCGCAGCTGAGCAGGCAGCTATGACGTCGGCCATCGTCAGCCG
>CAJCJE010000916.1 GCA_903970565.1 Candidatus Melainabacteria bacterium
GACGTCGGCGAGTTTCTGGTCCACCGGCCTGGTGGACAGCCGCAGGTAGGCGGAGCTGCCGTCGGGTTTGCCGAGCTGGGCGAGGCTGGCCAGCAGCGTCCACTCGGTGTCGATGGCGAACGCCGGTTCGTAGGCGAGGCAGCCGGGCTGCTCGATACCGATGGACGGCGTCTTGATCGACTGGTGCGCGCCGCCCTCCGGGGCGAGGGTCACCCCGGACGGGGTACCGACCAGGATCGACTGGCCGCCCGCGTAGATGCCGAACGACCAGGGTTCCAGGGCGCGTTCGACGAACGGGTCGTAGAGCACGCCGATCGGCAGCAGCGGCTGGCCCCAACGGCTCCAGGTCGCGCCCAGCTCACCGAGCAGGCCGACCAGGTTCGTCTCGGCGATGCCCAGTTCGATGTGCTGGCCGGTCGGTTTCTCCCGCCAGTGCAGGATCGTCTCGGTGTCGTCGGCGAACCAGTCCGGCCGCTCGGTCACCGACCAGACGCCGACCTTGTTCACCCAGCCGCCGAGGTTCGTCGAGGAGCTGACGTCCGGGCTGACGGTGACCAGCCGGCGCGCCGCCTCCGGGGCCTGCCGGGTCAGGTCGAGCAGGGTGCGGCCGAGCGCGGCCTGGGTGGTCGCGGTGCCCGAAGGAGTCCGACCGATGTCGACCGGCAGGGCCGGCGGCTGGTGCGCGGTGAGTTCGGGCCGGCGCAGGCGGGTCGCGGTGTCCGCGCACAGCCGCGCCGGTTCGGTGTGCTCGGCAAAACCCGACCACGGCGCGTCGCGGTCGATGCCGAGGCGCTCGGCGAGCTGGGCCATCTCCTCGACGGTCAGCAGCGAGGAGTGGTTCTGCGGGTGCCCCTGGCTGGGCAGGCCGTGGCCCTTCACCGTGTAGGCGATGATCACCGTGGGCCGGGTGTCGTCGATGGTGGTGAACGCGGTGTCCAGCGCGCCGAGGTCGTGGCCGCCGAGGTTGCCGATGGCCGAGCGCAGGGTGTCGTCCTCGACCGTGTCGAGCAGGCCGGCGATCGGCTCCCGGTCCGCTCCCTCGCCGGGCAGCCGCTCGCGCAGTTGCCCGGCGGAGCAGCGCAGCAGCCGCTGGTACTCGGGGTTGGACATCTCGTCGATGCGCCGCCGCAGCTGCGCCCCGCCGGGCCGGGTGAACAACTGCTCCAACAGCTGCCCGTACTTCACGGTCAGGACCTGCCAGCCCGCCGCGCGGAAGATGCCTTCCAGTTTGTCGGCGGCGATGCCCGGTACCACCCGGTCCAGCGACTGCCGGTTGAGGTCGACCACCCAGACGATCTCACCGAGCTGCGCGACCGCCGGGTCGAGCACGGCCTCCCAGACCGCGCCCTCGTCCAGTTCGGCGTCGCCGAGCAGGGAGTACTGCCGGCCGGCGCCGGCCGCGCCGAAGGTGTTCTGCACGTAGCGGCGGGCGATGGCGCCCCAGATCGGCGCGGTCGCGCCGATGCCGACCGAACCGGTGGAGTAGTCGACCGGGTCGGGGTCCTTGGCGCGGCTGGGATAGCTCTGGAGGCCGCCGAACTCGCGCAGCCGGGTCAGGTAGGACTCGTCCAGCTCGCCGAGCAGGTAGTTGATCGCATGCAGGACCGGCGAGGCGTGCGGTTTGACCGAGACCCGGTCCTGCTGCCGCAGGTGCTTGAACCACAGCATCGTCATGATCGACACCAGCGAGGCCGAGGACGCCTGGTGGCCGCCGACCTTGAGGCCGGATTCGTTGGGCCGGACCCGGTTCGCGTGGTGGATGATCGCCGTGGACAGCCACAGCACGCGGCGCGCCACCTCGTGCAGCGCACCGAACTCCTCGCGCGACGCCGGCCGGAACTCGCTCGCGATACTCGTTGTCAACCCTGCCTCCGCACTGCTGCCTGCCCCTGCACTGCTGCCGCACTCTCACAGCGCAGCTGCACGCCCCTCCGGTGGCAACAGTGGGGTAACCCACCGTGACACCACACCGTGCACACTGCGGGGAGGAGCGCACCATGACTCCCGACGCTGCACAACAGCAGCACCTGAAATTGCGCAGAACGCACAGCTGCGCGGCTACTGGGACGGTTCAGAATGAGCACAATGCGCACCGGCGCGACCCTTGACGCCATCGACGCCAAGTTGCTGCTGGCGCTGACGCGGTATCCGCGCGCCACGACCAGCGCGCTCGCCGACCAGATCGGCATCTCCCGCAACACCGCGCAGGCCAGGCTGAGCCGGTTGGAGGAGACCGGCGCGCTGGAGTCCTTCGAGCGGCGGATCACGCCGGCCGCGCTGGGCTACCCGCTGACCGCGTTCGTCACCGTCCGGGTCGTCCAGCGCAAGCTCGACGAGGTCGCCGCCGCGCTCGCCGCGATCCCGGAGGTGCTCCAGGTCCAGGGCGTGTCCGGACCGTTCGACCTGCTGGTCCAGGTGGTCGCCACCGACGCCGACGACCTCTACCGGATCGCCGACCTGCTGCTGGCGATTCCCGGCATCGAACGCACCGACACCACCCTGGTCATGCGACACCTCGTCGACTACCGGCTCACTCCGCTGCTGCGCCGCCGCGCCGAGGGCTGAGGGCTGAGGGCTGAGGCGGCGCCGGGTCGGTTGCGGCCGACCCGGCGCCGTGCTCAGGCGAGGACCACGCCGCTGGGTTGGCTGCTCAGGCCGATCTGCACGCTGCCGACCACCGTCAGAGTGGTCGGGTCGATAGCGTCCAGCGTGGCGGACGTGTTGGCGGACACCCAGACCGCGTCGGCGGTCGCGGTGATCCCGGTGGGCACGTGGTGCACGAGAACCGAGCCGAGCACCCGGTTGCTGGCCGCGTCGAACACGGTCACCGTGTCGTCGCCGGCCCCGGTCACGTACACCCGCGCGCCGTCCGGGCTGACCGCGATCTGCCACGGCGTCCGGCCGACCCGAACCCGCGCGAGCAGCCGGAAACTGCGGGTGTCGAGCACGGAGACGGTGTTCTGCCCGGTGTTGGCGACATACAGCCGGGTGCCGTCCGGATGCACCGCGATCCCCTGGGCCTGTGCCTGCTCGGGCAGACGGTGCCGCACCGAGCCGTGTCCGGTGTCCAGAATGGACACTCCGTCGAAGCAGCTCGCGTACAGCGCCTTCCCGTCCGGGCTCGGGGCGAGGAACCGGGGCGCGAGGCCGCCCTGCCAGGTCGCGGTCACCGTGTCCGTCGTGGTGTCGAGCACCGAGATCTCCCGCGAGCCACCGGGACC
>CAJCJE010000917.1 GCA_903970565.1 Candidatus Melainabacteria bacterium
CCTTGGTCCGCAGGACGGTTTCGTTCAGCGACAGCTGGCGGTCCAGTTCCTTCACCGCGTCTGGCTCCGAGTTCACGTCGACAAGGGCGTAGATGCCCTCGGCGTGCTTGAGAATCTCGTAGGAGAGCCGGCGCTTGCCCCAGACGTCAACCTTCTCGACACTTCCGCCGGAAGTGCGGATGACGTTGAGGAAAGTCTCCAATGACGGCGAAACAGTGCGCTCGTCAAGGCTGGGGTCGAGGATGATCATTACCTCGTAGTGACGCATTGAGACCACTCACCTCCTATGGACTGGTACGGCCACGGACTTTCCGTGGCAGGAGGGCCGTTGCGTCAGCAACCCGTCCATGCTAGCAGCGCTGCTACGAGCACGTCGGACCGGACGCCGCTCGGGGAGCAATGCCCGGTCCGCCAGGGATTCAGACGGAGCGGACCCGGCGCAGCACCCAGGTGCGGACCAGGCCGGCGGTCGCGCCGGAGAGGGCGAGTACGGCCAGCAACATGGGCAGGCCGATGCCGTTGCCGCCGGGCAGCGAGTCGGGGTTGAGGGCCTCGGCCTCGCCGGCGGTCTGGATACCGTCGGGCTGCGGGGTGCCGGTGTTGCTCAGCACGCTGTACCCCGGCGCGTAGCCCGGCACGTCACCGCCGTAGCGGACGCCCGGTGACGGGGCGAACAGGCCCGCGCTGGCGAACGGGATACCGGAGTAGCGGGCCAGCGGCGATTCGGCCAGACCGTCGTCGAGCAGTTCCGCCGCGCCGAAGGCCGGGTTGGCCAGTAGTGATGCGTCGCCGTCCGGCACGCCGGTCACCGGGACATTGCTGCCGAGGCTGCCGAGGCCTGCTCCACTGCCGGGGTTGCCGCCCGTCGTCGGAGCACCGGGGCCGGAGCCGGTGCCGGGACTGCCACCCTGCGAGGTGCCGGTGCCGGTGCCGGTCCCAGTCCCGGAGCCGGTCCCGGTGCCGGGGTTGGAGGTCTTGCTGCCGAGACCGAGGCTCTGCCCTGCCTGCGTGCCCGCGTTGGACAGGGTCTGCGTGCCGTCCTGGACCGGCGCGACGACCGCGTTCACGCCCTTCACGGTAACCCCGCAACCGGAGCTCAGCGTGGACTGCACGTCACCGACGACGGTGTTGAGGATCGGGCCGAGCAGCGGGATCGGCCTGATGGCCGCGACCACCGAGTTGGCGACCTGGCCGCCGGTGATGTAGCCGGAGCCGTTGGGCAGCGCGCCGAGTGGAATGGGTGGCAGCGCGTCGAAGGCGGACTGGAACGGGGCACCGAGCAGACCCAGCGAGACCGTGTTCACGATGTTGACCAGTGGCTTCACCACGGCGCCGGGACTGAGTTCGACCGGCGTACCCGGCGTGCCCTCGATGGTCGTCGCGCAGCTGCCGATGATGATCGGCGTTGCCGCGTTCGCGCTACCGGCGCCGATGAACAGCCCGGCACTCGCCATCGCGACGGTCAGCGTCGACGCGGCGACGAATCGAGTCCATCGTGCGTGCATCCCAAGTCCCTCCGGTGGCTACCGGTCGGTAGTGTCCTGTAAGTGCAACGACGGTAACCCCGTCTGGTGACGCTGCATACCCTGATCGGGTGTAATCAATCCGCATCGTGGCCGATCCGTGGTCAGGAATCGGTCCAGAAACCGCCGATCGGCACTGATCGGCATCGATCGGCTCAGCCGGGGACGACCGCACGGTGCCGTACACACCCGTGTCGGCGCGCCGACTACCCTTCTCAGAATGCGTATCGGTGCCCATGTCCGCGATGGCGACCCGCTCGGCGCGGCAGTGCGGCGGGGTGCCGAGGTGGTGCAGTTCTTCCTGTCCGATCCCCAGGGCTGGAAGACGCCGAAACCGCACCCTCAGGCCGATGAGCTGCGCGCTTCCGAGTTGACCGTGTTCATCCACTCGCCCTACGTGCTCAATGTCGCCTCGACGAACAACCGGATTCGCATCCCGAGTCGCAAGATGGTGGTCGAGCACGCCAAGGGCGCGGGCGCACTGGGCGCGGAGGGTCTGATCGTGCACGGTGGGCACGTGAACGGCAGCGAGCAGCCCGAGGTCGGCTTCGCCAACTGGCGCAAACTGTTCGAGCGACAGGTCGACGCGGGTGGGTTCGCCGTGCCCATCCTGATCGAGAACACCGCGGGCGGGGACAACGCGATGGCGCGCAGCTGGGATGCGCTGGCCCGGCTGTGGGATCAGGTCGGCGAGTTCGGTGCGGGCTTCTGCCTGGACACCTGCCACGCCTTCGCCGCGGGCGAGGACCTGACCGACATCGTCGACCGGGCCAAGGCGATCACCGGCCGGATCGACCTGGTGCACCTGAACAACTCCCGCGACGAGTTCGGTTCCGCGCGGGACCGGCACGCCAACATCGCCGAGGGCACGATCGAACCGGAACTGCTGGCCGCGGTCGTGGCCGGCGCGAACGCCCCGGTCGTGGTGGAGACCCCGGACGAGGGCCAGGCGCGGGACATCAGTTATCTCCGGTCGGTGCTGAGCAGGTGACCGAAGTGCGTGCCGACGGCCAGCCCACGGGCCCGCCATCGACCGACCGGTCGGTCACGCCCGAACTCGATCCTCGTACCGACTCCAGCACCGAGTCCGGTTCGGCCCTGGCCGGCGAGAGCATCGATCCGCTGCCGGAACCTCATCCCACCCGTCGCACCGGGCGCGACCTCGGCCGCGTGGCCCTCGCCGCGCTGGTCCTGCTGTGCGGGCTGACGCTGATCATCGGATTCGCCAACAAGGACCGCTGCACCGGCCCGGTCTACGACTCGCTCGGGCGCACCGAGGGCTTCCTGATGCGCAGCTACCGCGAGGTCTGCTACTCCGACATCCAGTACCTGTGGGTCGGCCGGGACATCGACCGGCACGTCTTCCCCTACGTCGACGGCGGGATCACCAAGAAGGGTCAGCTCACCGGCGGATCGATCGAGTACCCGGTGCTGACCGGCCTGCTGATCTGGTTGGGCGCCTTCTTCGCGCACAACGACCACGAGTTCCTGGTCTACTCGGCAATGCTGCTGGCGCCCTTCGCGCTGCTGTCCGCCTGGATGCTCGGCAAACTGTCCCGCTGGCGCGCGTTGATCTGGGCCCTCGGTCCGCCCCTGGTGCTCTACGCCTTCCACAACTGGGATCTCGCCGCGACCTGCTGCGCGGTCGGTGCGGTGTACGTGCTGCACCGTGGCTGGGGCCGGGCCGGCCGGGGCCGGCCACTGCCGCATCGGGCGCTGGTCGCGTCGGTGCTGCTCGGTATCGGCTTCGCGTTCAAGGTGTATCCGGGGATCTTCGTCGCCCCGCTGATGCTCTACGTGCTGACCGGCGGCCATCGCGGCGCGGAACTGCCCGCCGCCACACGGTTGGCCGGCAAACGGTGGGACGTGGCCGGCGCGATCAGGGTCGGACTCGCCGCGATCGTCGCCGTCGCCGCGGTGAACCTGCCGTTCATGCTGGCCGGTTTCCGTGGCTGGAAGGCGTCGTTCACCTTCCAGGAGATGCGGCAGGTCGACATCACCACGAACTCGATCTGGTTCTGGGGTTTCCGGCCGATCTCCGATCCCAGCGACCTGAAGTTCCAGAACATCATCAGCGTGCTGTCCCCGGTGACCATCGTGCTCGCGTGGGCGCTGGCCTGCGTGCTGGGCTGGCGCCTGTACCGGCGGGAGGGCAGCTACCCGTGGCTGGCGGTCTCGGCCGCGATGCTGTGCGGTTTCCTGCTGTTCCACAAGGTCCACTCACCGCAGTACACCCTGTGGTTGGTACCGATGTTCGTGCTGCTGCGGGTGCGCTGGACCTGGATTCTCGCCTACGGCGTCGCGGACATCGCGCTGGGCATCGGGGTGTTCCGCTACTACTACGCGATCGAGTTCCACCATCCGTACGGGATCTACGACGGCTTCGCCGAGCAGGCCACGGTGATCGGCGTCTGGGGCCAGGCAACGCTGCTGCTGTGCCTGTTCTTCGTGTTCCTGAAGGCCACCCCGACCGTCCAGGGCCTTCAGGACCACGCCCAACTCGACGGCCAACTGCTCCTGGCCGACTGAGCTTTCCGCCTACCGGCCGGCCAACGCGTATCGGCGCGCCCGGCCGAAGGTGACCACGTCGGGCGCGTTCTCCAGGAACCCGCCGCACGGATCGTCGTCGCCGGCGATCCGGACCAGGTCGCGCGAGGGCCGGTAGATATCCCGGATGATCAACACGCACAGGCCGACCACGGCCAGGTCCCGGATGATCACCGCGCCGAGGAACCAGCCCTGTGGCAGCCCCCGGTCGTCCATGTGCTGGGTGATCAGGAGCTGTTCGAGGTAGTAGGCCATTCTCGGGAACCAGACCAGCGCGTCCAACACCATCCAGGT
>CAJCJE010000918.1 GCA_903970565.1 Candidatus Melainabacteria bacterium
CGTTGCCGTCCATCACGATCGCGACGTGCGCCGGCACCAGGTCTAGCGGGATCGCCGGCGGTCGGGCGCCCGAGGGATGCGGCTCCGGCGGCTGTACCGGCGCGGTCCGCCGGTTGCCCCGTCCTCGCAGCATGTGGCCACACCTTTCTGGGAAAGCGAATTCCGCCGTTTCGGCGGCGTGATCGTGCCTGGGTCGATCGTATTCGGGACGGTAGCGCCACGCGGTCAGGGCGATGGCACCGAGGGTCGGCGTTCGACCAGCGGCAGCGAGCGCAGCTGCCGTTCCAGATGCCATTGCAGCAGCGCGGCGACCAGTCCGCTGGCGTCCCGGCGCGCCGTTGCGCCGGTCTGCTCGGCTGCCGGCCAGTCACCGTCGAGCAACGCGGCCAGCAGGTTGATCGTCTCACCCGAGGGACTTGCCGAGCCGGCCGGCCGGCAGCGGGCGCAGACGGCACCACCCGCCGGCACGCTGAACGCCCGGTGCGGGCCGGGATCGGCGCAGCGGGCGCATTCCAGGATGGCCGGCGCCCAGCCGGCGAAGGCCATCGCGCGCAGCAGGAATGCGTCCAGCACCAGCGACGGGTCGCGTTGACTGGTCGCCAGTGCCCGCAGCGCGCCGGCGACCAGCAGATACAGCCGCAGCGCCGGTTCGCCCTCCTCGACGGCGAGCCGGTCGGCGGTTTCCAGTACCGCGCAGCCGGCCGTGTAGCGCGGGTAGTCGCCGACGATGGTCATGCCGAAGGCGTCGACGGTCTGTACCTGGGTGACCACATCCAGCGTCCGGCCGGTGTAGAACTGCACGTCAACGTGGCCGAAGGGCTCCAGCCGGGCCCCGAAGCGGGACTTGGTGCGGCGGACTCCCCTGGCCGCCGCGCGCACCTTGCCGTGCCGGCGGGTGATCAGAGTGATGATGCGGTCGGCCTCGCCGAGCTTGTGCACCCGCAGCACCACGCCGGTGTCGCGGTACAGACTCATGTCCCCATCGTGCCACCTCGGGCCGAGGTTGCGGCGTGGACCGGGCCGGAGTCACCGACCGCGAACCACAATGGCCGACAGTCCGGCGAAGCCTCTGGTCAGAAGCCGAGTTTGCGCAGCTGCTTGGGGTCGCGCTGCCAGTCCTTGGCGACCTTCACGTGCAGGTCGAGGTGCACCTTGCTGCCCAGCAGCGCCTCGATCTGCTTGCGCGCGGTCATCCCGACGTACTTGAGCCGTTCGGCCTGCTTGCCGATCACGATCGCCTTCTGGCTCTGCCGTTCGACGTAGAGTTCGGCGAAGATCTCCACCATGTCGTCGCGGCCCTCGCGCGGGCGCATCTCCTCCACGGTGACCGCGATCGAGTGCGGCAGCTCGTCGCGGACGCCCTCCAGCGCGGCTTCCCGGATGAGTTCGGCGATCAGCGTGGTCTCCGGCTCGTCGGTGAGTTCACCGTCCGGGTACAGCTGCGGGCCGGCCGGCAGCCGGGAGATGAGCAGATCGGTCAGCGCCGAAACCTGGTAACCGTCCACAGCGGACACTGGGATGAGTTCGGCGAAGTCGACGACCTCCTGGAGGGCGAGCAGTTGCTCGGCGACCTGTTCTTTGGACACCAGGTCGGTCTTGGTCACGATGCCGATCACCGGAGTCTTGCGGGCGACCTTGCTCAGCTCGGCGGCGATGAACTTGTCACCGGGTCCGATCTTCTGGTCGGCCGGGATACACAGGCCGACGACGTCCACTTCGGACCAGGTTTCCCGGACCAGCGCGTTGAGTCGTTCGCCGAGCAGGGTGCGCGGCCGGTGCAGGCCAGGGGTGTCGACCAGGATCAGCTGGGCGTCCGGCCGGTGCACGATGCCGCGAATGGTGTGCCGGGTGGTCTGCGGCTTGTCCGAGGTGATGGCCACCTTGCTGCCGACGAGGGCATTGGTCAGCGTGGATTTGCCGGCGTTGGGCCGGCCGACGAAGCACGCGAACCCGGATCGATGCTCGTGCGGTGCGGCGGTCATCCGTCTATTCTCGTCCGGCCCGCCACGCCGCTCGACCCGGCCTCCCCGAAGCCCCGCGAACCGGCCCGTTCAGTCGGCGAGCGCGCGGATTTCGGTGGCGGCCGGGTTGGCGAGGAAAACCGGGGCGCCGGCGCCGAGATCCCGAACGGCGGCAACGGAATCCGGGTCGACCGAATCGGCGGCGGTGACCACGGCGGCGGCTTCCAGGCCCTCCGCGCCGCTGGCGACCGCGGCGGCGACCGCGGCTTGCAGCGCGGACAGGCGCAGGGAGGGCAGGGTGACGGTGCAGGCGGCGTAGGTGCGGCCGTCGGTGTCGCGGACGGCAGCACCCTCGGCGGCGCCGGTCCTGGCGCGCGCCGAGCGGGCCAGGATGACGATCTTGGCGTCCTCGGCGGCCAGGGTGTCCAGGCCGGACGGGGTGTCAGCCACGGTCGGTGCTCCTCTCCCGGACCTCACGCGCGACCTCGCGGCGCGAGGTCCGGTCCGGTGCCCTGTTTACCAGTACCGAGGTGATCCGAATACGGCCGCGTCGGTCCTTGCCACCCTCGGCGCGCAGCCGCAGCCCGGCGATCTCCGCCTCCGTGCCGGGCAGCGGTACCCGACCGAGGCGCTGGGCCAGCAGGCCGCCGACGGTTTCCACGTCGTCGTCGTCGAGTTCGACGTCGAACAGTTCACCGAGATCCTCGGTGGGCAGCCGGGAGGAGACCCGGATCGTGCCGTCCGGCAGTTTCTCGATCGGCGGTCGCTCGTCGGTGTCGGACTCGTCGGTGATCTCGCCGACGATCTCCTCCAGGATGTCCTCGAT
>CAJCJE010000919.1 GCA_903970565.1 Candidatus Melainabacteria bacterium
GCCGCCGTGATGATGTCCTCACGGCGGATTCGGCCCTTCTCATAACCCCCGGTCGCGGGGGTCTCGACGGCGCGCACCGGACCATTATGCGAGCCGGGCCACCTGGTCGGACCGGCGTGCCCGTTCGGGAGGCCGGCGAAAGCGACATGGCGCGGTGCGGGGTCGCCGGTATGTCCACCAGCAGCTCCCGCACCGCGCCACGGGGTTTCCGCGCGGTACTCGCCTTTGATCAGGCCAGTCGGACCCGTGGGTCCAGGACCGCGTACACCAGGTCGACCAGAATGTTGGCGACCACCACGAAGACCGCGGCCAACAGCACCACCGCGACGATCACCGGCTCGTCCTGGTTGACCACCGAACGCACCGACAACTCGCCGAGTCCGTTGATACCGAAGACCTGTTCGGTGACGATCACGCCGCCGAGCAGACCACCGACGTCGATACCGAACTGGGTGACCACCGGCACCAGCGCGGCCCGCAGGCCGTGCCGGTAGGTGACCCGGCTGCGCCGCAGGCCCTTGGACCGGGCGGTGCGGATGTAGTCCTCACCGAGTACTTCCAGCATCTGGCCACGGGTCAACCGCACGTAGGTCGCCATCGTGACGACCGCGAGGGTGACCCAGGGCAGGATCATGTGGATGAACCAGGCCCCGAGACCCTGACTGAACGGTGCGTATCCGCTCGGCGGGAAGATGAAGACTCCCGCCTTACTAGGCTCGAAGAACAGCAACAACAACAGAATGTTGCCGAGCACGAAGGTCGGGAACGAGATACCGGTCAGGGCGAACAGCGTGGCGCCCCGGTCCCAGAGGGTGCGCGGCCGGGTCGCGGAGAGCACCCCGATCAGCACACCGAAGACCAACCAGATGACCGCCGCGCCGAGTGCCAGTGACACGGTCGGCGGCAGGGCCTGTCCGAGCAGGTAGGTGACCGGCTGGTGGCTGTAGTAGGAGTAGCCGAGATTGCCGTGCACCAGTCGGACCAGGAAGTTCCAGTACTGCTCGTAGATCGGCAGATCCAGCCCCAACTGGTGGGTGACGGTCGCGACCAGCTGCGGGTTCTGCCCGGCGAACTTGCCGAGCAGCAGCACGGCGACGTTGCCCGGAGCGATGAAGAACAGGGCGAATACGACCATACTGACCAGGATGACCACGATGAGGCCGGTGAGCAGGCGACGAATCAGAAAGCGCAGCATGTGATCACTTCCTCGCCGCGAACAGGCGCTCGGAGCGCGGGTCCAGCGCGTCTCGCACACTGTCGCCGAGCAGGTTGAAGGCCAACGTGGTGAGGATCAGCGCGACGCCGGGGAACACCAGGTACCACCAGGCCACCTGGTAGAAGTCCTGCGCGTCGTCGATCATGTTTCCCCAGCTCGGCGTCGGCGGGATGATGCCGACACCGAGATAGGACAACGTCGCCTCGAACACGATCGACGTCGGGATGAGCAGCGTGGTGTACACGATCACCGGCGCGATCAGGTTGGGCAGCACGTCGACGAACATGATCCGCAGGTCGCTGGCACCCAGCGATCTGGCGGCCTCCACGTATTCCTTCTCCCTGATGGCCAGGGTCTGGCCACGCACGATGCGGCCGACCGAGGCCCAGGAGAAGAACGAGATCACCACAACCTCGATGAACTCGCTCGGTCCGGCGACGGTGACCAGCGCGATGGCGAACAGCAGGAACGGGAAGGCCAGCACGACGTCCATCAACCGGGCCAGTATGGTGTCCACGGCCGGCCCGAAGTAGCCGGCACACAGGCCGACGACCACGCCGATCACGACCGCGGCTATCGCGGCCGAGATACCGACCGTCAGCGACACCCGAGCGCCGTAGATGATCCGGACCAGGATGTCCCGGCCGAGGTTGTCGGTGCCCAACAGGTGAGTTCCGTCGGGGCCCACCGGAAGGCCGTCCGGGCTGACGCCGTTGTTCTGGTCCTGGTAGGTCGGGGTGAAGCCGAGCAACGAGGACAGCTGTCCGGCGAAGATGGCCGCCAGGGCCAGGATGACGATGAAGATCGCGCAGATGATCGCGACCTTGTCCCGACGCAGTCGGGACCAGGCCAGCTGCCACGGACTACGGCCTTCGACCGCCTTGGCCTTCGGCGGTTCCCCGTCAGCTGGGGTGGTCGCCTCCGCCAGCTCGGTCACAGACATGGATGACTCCTTATCAATGCCGCGCGGACCCGACGAGTGGTCGGTCCGTTCACGGCCGCTCCTGGGAGAGGACGCCGGCCGCTTCGGCCTCGCGCTCCGGTTGGGAGATGTCCGGTGTGGCCAGTGCGAGGTCCTCGCCGGGCTCTACCGGGAAATGGCACGCCGCCACGTGTCCTGCCTCCGTGGACTGGCCGTTGACCAGTCGTGGAATCAGTTCCGGTACCTGCTCGACACACTTGTCCTTCGCCTTCGGGCAACGCGGGTGGAACCGGCAGCCCGAGGGCGGAGACACCGGTGACGGCACATCGCCGACCAGTACGATCCGCTGCCGGACCTCGGCCCGGTCCGGGTCCGCGATGGACGCCGCGGACAGCAGGGCCTTGGTGTACGGGTGCTGCGCCCGGTTGTACAGCTCGTTGGAGGACGCCAGCTCGGTGACCTTGCCCAGGTACATCACGGCGACCCGGTCACTCACGTGTTCCACGACCGACAGGTCGTGGGCGATGAAGATGTACGTGAGCCCGAACTCCGACTGAAGGTCCTGCAACAGGTTGATGATCTGCGCCTGGATCGACACGTCGAGCGCGGAGACCGGCTCGTCGCAGACGATCAGTTTGGGCCGCAGCGCAAGCGCCCTGGCCACGCCGATCCGCTGCCGCTGACCACCGGAGAAGTCCGCGGGGAACCGGTTGTAGTGCTCGGGGTTGAGCCCGACCAGCTCCATCAGTTCCTGCACCCGGCGCTTGCGCTCCTGGCCGTCGGCGATCCCGTGGATGGCAAAGGGATCGCCGATGATCGACCCGACCCGGCGGCGCGGGTTCAGCGAACCGTACGGGTCCTGGAAGATCATCTGGATCTCCCGGCGGATCGGTCGAAGTTCGCGCCGGGACAGGGTGGAGATGTCCCGGCCGTCGAAGTCGACCGTGCCGGAGGTGAGCGGGTAGAGCCGGGTGATGCACCGGGCCAGGGTCGACTTGCCGCAGCCGGTCTCCCCGACCAGCCCCAGCGTCTCGCCCCTGCGTACCTCCAGGTTCACCCCGTCGACCGCGTGTACCCGGCCGACCTCGTGCTTGAAGATGATGCCCTGGGTGATCGGGAAGTGCTTGACCACGTTGTCGACCCGGAGCAGCACATCGGAGTCAGCCACGGTCCCCACCCTCCTGGGCGTGCCGAGGACTGCTGTCGGCGCTGGATTCCTGGCTCGCGCCGCCGCCCGCGTGGGCGCCGACCGGCTGCTCGGCCAACGTGCCGATCACCTGATTCACCTTCTCGCCTCTCCCGGCAGTGGCCGCGTCGAGCCGGCCCTGCTCGGTTTCCTCGTCCAGCCCGATCAGCCGGGACGGCAGCCAACACGCCGAGGTGTGGGTGTCGCTGGCGCCGACCGGCTGTAGGTCGGGCAGGGTGGTGACGCACTCGTCCATCACATACCGGCACCGGGGGTGGAAACCGCAACCCGTCGGCAGGTTGATCAGGCTCGGCGGCTGTCCCGGAATCGCCCGCAGCCGTTCACCGGCCCCGGTCGAACCGGGCACCGACTCCAGCAGTCCCTTGGTGTAGGGGTGATGCGGGTGGTAGTACAGCGAACGCCGGTCGGCGTACTCGACGGCCCGACCGGCGTACATCACCTGAACGTCGTCGGCGATGTCGGCGATCACCCC
>CAJCJE010000920.1 GCA_903970565.1 Candidatus Melainabacteria bacterium
ATCGTCCTGCGCCGCCACAGGAATCCGGTGATCTCACCCGGTTCGGGCCGCCCGATCGGTGAGGTCCACGCCCACTCCAGCGCCGGAGCCTTCGCGACGGGGCCCAGCTCGCGCACCACCTCGGGGTAGGTGACCGTCGAATCAGCGGGTTCGGGGGTCTCGCCGCGCAGCGCGCGGAAGGTCTCGGTCGCCCACAGCAGGCAGCCGCCCGCGTCCATGACGACGTGGGCGGCCCGGAACAGCAGGCCGGGCCGGCGGCCGTCGAGAACGAGGACTTCGCAGGTGGTGCCCTTGGGACCGGTGGGCAGGTGCTGGAGTTCCGGCAGTCCCTCGAAGGTGGTGCGGTCCAGCCGGTCGCCGTCGACGACCCGGACCGACGGCATCGGGCCGGTGGCGACCCAGCTGCCGCCGCTGCGGACGAGTCGGGTGCCGGGGCAGACGGCGGACGCGGCGGCGACCGCGGCGCGCACCTGCTCGACGTCGAGGGCGCCGATCCCCTCGACCAGGAACTGCACGATCGGTTCGCGACCGCTCGGGTACGCCATGAACCACCGCTCGACCGGAAGGACCGGCCGGCGGTACGCGGGACCGGAGGTGGGATAGACCAGCGACTGGGGCAACGGACCTTCCTTCCGCAAAACGCCGGCCACCCAGTGGCGGACGTCAGACAGCTACGGCGGGTGGCCCCCTGACCGGGAACCGGACGACTGGGCGGAACGTGATGGAAATCCTGCCGGCTATTCCAAGGTAACAGCGATTCCGGCGACCGGACTGAACACTAAGGAGTCGCCTGGTACCCATCAGCGGAGTCGGCAATCTGACCGTTGGGGCAGAATCCTTTGCGCGACGGGGCAATTCCTCCTGGCTGAAGGGTCGGGAGCCACTGGGTGAACTCCGAATGTCCACAAGGGACTCACCGGCGCCGGCGAGTCGGCTCGGCAGGGATCGGATCAGGACCTCTTGCGCAGCAACGCCTCGATGCCGTCGAGGACCCGGTCCAGACCGAACGAGAACTCGGCGTCGGCGTCGTCCGGGTCGTCGAGGACTCCCGATGAGACGAGCCGATTCAATTCGGGATACGCGCGCTCGTCGATGAGCCTGCGCAGCAGGGCGCCGTAAGAGGGCTGGTTGGTGCCCACCTCCCCGACCTGTGCCTCCAGCCGGGCCTGGTTGCGCACATAGCCGGACACCAGCATCAGCACGGACAGTCGTTCCCGGTCGGTCAGTCCGGTGTCGCGAAAGGTGCCCAGCGCGTCCTCGGTCCAGGTGACCTCGTGCGGCATGGCCGGCGG
Source organism: Candidatus Melainabacteria bacterium (assembly GCA_903970565.1). GTDB lineage: Bacteria > Actinomycetota > Actinomycetes > Mycobacteriales > Pseudonocardiaceae > CAJCJE01. The sequence goes on from CAJCJE010000920.1 coordinate 1,293, forward strand.
ACCGGCGATCGGGACATCCAGCGCCCACGGGTGGGTGCGCCAGGCCGAGAGCAGGGTCCATGCCCTGCGGGTGAGGCCCGCGCGCCAGTCCTCGTCCTCCCGGACGGTCGGCGGCATCCCGAAGACGGCGTCCACCATGTGCGCGAGCAGTTCCTCCTTCCCGGACACGTGCCGGTAGAGCGACATGGTGGCCGCGCCGAGTTCGGCGGCGACCCTGCTCATGGACACGGCGGCCAGCCCATCGACGTCGGCGACGGCGACGGCGGCGGCCACGATCCGCTCCAGGCTCATCACCGGTTTGGGGCCTCGGCCGGTTCGCCCGCGCAGGCCCCACGCCGCGGCGACGCCCACCGGCAGCGCCTCGACTTCGGTGTTCCGCTCAGTCACTGCGCCGCCTTCGTCCACATTGACCACGACCATCGTACTGTGTATAACATACGCCAGGAAGCGTATGACATACGCAGAAGCGCCGCCGACTCCGAGGAGTGCGACATGACGGAACAGTGGGCGGTCCAGGCGACCGGCCTCACGAAGTCCTACGGCAAGGTGCGGGTGCTCTCCGGGGTTGACCTCCAGGTGGCCTCGGGCACTCTGTTGGCCCTGCTGGGAGCCAATGGCGCGGGCAAGACGACAACGGTGCGCATCCTCTCGACGCTGACCCCGGCCGACGGCGGCCAGGCCACCGTCGGCGGGTTCGACGTTCTCACCCAGCGCCACCAGGTCCGCAGGACCATCAGTCTCACCGGCCAGTACGCGGCGCTGGACGAGCCGCAGACCGGCCTGGAGAACCTGTGCATGATGGGCAGGCTGTGCGGCCTGTCCGGCGCGGGAGCCAGGGCGCGCGCCGGGGAACTGCTGGAGCGCTTCGACCTCGTCGACGCGGGCACGCGCCGGGTGTCCACCTACTCCGGCGGGATGCGCCGCCGCCTCGATCTCGCCGCCGGCCTCGTCGGTCACCCGTCGGTGATCTTCCTCGACGAGCCGACCACCGGCCTCGACCCGCGCAGCAGGCAGACCATGTGGGCAGTCATCAAGGATCTGGTCGCGTCCGGCGTGAGCGTCCTGCTGACCACGCAGTACCTGGAGGAGGCCGACCAGCTGGCCGACCGGGTCGCCGTGCTCGACGGCGGCCGGGTCGTCGCCGAGGGCACCGTGCCCCAACTCAAGCGCGACGTGGCGGGCGAACGCCTCGACCTCACCCTTGCCGACCGCGCGGCCTACCTGGAGATCGAGGCCAGGCTCGGCACCCGCGCGGCGCACCGCGACCCGACGGCCCTGACCATCGGCGTCCCGACCGACGGCACCGGCGCGCACGTCCGCGCCCTCCTCGACGAACTCGACCCGACCAGGGACGCCGTCGCGCGTTTCTCCGTGCGCGGCGCGACCCTCGACGACGTCTTCCTCGCCCTCACCGGGCAGCCAGCCAGCACAGAAAAGGAACCAGCCCATGTCTGACCTGGCCGTCGCGGCCCCGCCGCGCGCCCTCACCCGCCCCTCCGCGCCCCTGCGCGACACGCTCGTGACGATCAGCCGGTGCGTGCGGCTCTCGCGGCGCAACATCGACGCGCTGCTGACCTCGCTGCTGCTGCCGGTCGTCCTGATGCTGGTCACGGTCTTCCTGTTCGGTGGCGCGATCTCCGCGGTCGGCACCTCCTACGTCACCTACGTGGTGCCCGGTGTGCTGTTGCTGTGCGCGGGATACGGCTCGTCGCTGACCGCCGTGAGCGTCTGCAACGACATGGCCGGCGGCATC
>CAJCJE010000921.1 GCA_903970565.1 Candidatus Melainabacteria bacterium
CGCCGCGCCAGCACAGCGGCTCAACCGCCTGCACGCCCAACTGAGACCGCACGACCAGCACGCCGCTGAGATTGCCCAACGTGCATCCATCCAGCACGGTTTGGAATTCCGTCGGCCAGGGCGGCGGCGTCGCACCGGTGAACAGCTCCTCGACGTTCCGCACGCTCAACGGCATCCGACCGGCCTCCCCCAAGCGGGAAATATCCAACACCAGGATGCTGGGCAGCGAGTAGGTTTTGAGCGCCTTGTCCTTCTCGATCTTGTCCTTGATCATCAGGGCGGCCATCTTCCAGTGGTAGTCCGTCCAGGTCTCGCCCGCCACGGGCTGGAAGGTGACTCGCGACAACCCCGGCACTGCCTGAATCGGAGATGGCCACACCAGATCGGCGGACAGCTCCAACTCCGGCACCAGGATCACCGCCAACCCCGGCTCACCTTTGGCGGCCCCGACCTGCCTGGTGATCTCCGCGATCACGCGGGCACCGGCCTCCGCAATCGTCTCTGGTTCTGCGGTGAACAGCTTCCCGGTTCGGGCGAGGGTGACCAGGACATCCGGTCCGTCCCGCAATCCCTCCTCCAGGACGTCATGCAACGCCTGGGCGACATCAGAACGGGCGCGCGTAGTCACTTCGACGCCGAACTCGTCCGATCCCCACCGGCCCTCGAAGTCCGGGGTGTCCGCCCGCAGCCGGGTCAGCACACCGGCTTTCGCCAACTGCGCACCGACGAGCAACTCGGCCCGCTGCTCCAACACCGTGTTGCTCGCCTGCGCTTGGCGCACAGCACGCGGCAACCGTCGGGACTTCTCCGAACTCTTGTCAATCAGGCCACCGGTCCGGAACGCCGTGCGCTTGCCGGCCAGGCCGGGCACGCCGCTGGCCTCCAAATCGCGGATCAACACTGCCAGGTCGTCGCGGAAGAAGTCCTGCATCCACGGTTCGTGAAGCACGTGTCCGCTCGGGCCGGTCCATCTCTCCGGCACGTCCACAACAACCGCTCCTCATCGAGGCTCAGACTGTGTTCTGACGGGGTCATCTGGGCCAGGAAAGACACAGCCCTACCCGCCTTGCACCACACCTGTGGTGACCACCAACATACAGCCGACAAGCCGCTGAGCTGCCTGAATTTCTCCCGCCGAGCCTATCCCCGGCGAGCGGCCCGACAGTAGGCACCCGTCCAAGCCGACGATGATGGCGCTGTCGCCGCGTCCTCCGGCGCCGTCGACGAGCGCCACAGCCCTAGCGCAGCAGGCTGCCCCACCGTCGATAACATGGGAAAATGAATGATCCAGGTGGGTGGGGGCCGCGTCTGGTGCGGATGTTCGACGCCATCGAGCAATGGTGTGCCCGCATCGAACAGGAACCGCTCAGGCCGGCACCGGGCAGCAGCCTCGCCAACGACGACGCGGTTTTTCCGCCTTTGCCGGCGTCCTCAGTCGCCTACAACGGGCTGCTCACCGCCGTCGAGCACCTCGACTTCTTCCGCGCGGCACTGACCGCCACGCGGACGCTCTACCCGGCGGCCTACTACACGGTGCTTCGCTCGGCGCTGATGGGCTCGGCCCAGGCAGTCTGGGTGCTGATGCCGCCCAACCCAGCAACGCGGGCTGAGCATTCGCTGCGGATCGCGGTCGACAGCTACAAACAGGAACGCAAGCGGATCAACGAGCTTACCAATCTGACCGACGACCAGCAATTGGTTGTCGCCCAGAGCATTGCCAAGATCGGCACTCGGTTGAGCGAAGCCGCTGCCGCCGCAAATACGTTGGGAATCAATGGTTCAACCGTCGCTAAATGGCAGTTGAACATGACAATGGTGATCAAGGAGGCCATCGACCTCGCGTTCCCCGATGGCACCGAGGAGTCCACCGCTATCCGCGAAAGCATCGGGATGCTCTGGCGCTCACAGAGCGGCCATGCTCATGGTGTTCCACACAGCCGGTTGTCCAGGGTCCGCTCCACTGACGTGGTCAGTAGGGCCGACGGCACCGCGTACGCACGCTCGACCACGCAGATCGCCGACATCGGGGTCGCCGCGACCGCACCGACATTCCTGACCAGTGAAGGCTGGCGGCACTATGACCGCGGTTGCGGGATCTAAGGACGTCCACAGTGGCCATGAATCAATACGAGCTCCTAGCCTCCTCGCAACGCTGGATGCAGAGCGCGCTCGAAGCGTTCGGCCGTGGCGAGTCTCTGGATTTCGCGGTCCACCACTCCGGGGTCGCGTTGGAGCATCTGCTTAAGGCATATCTCTACTCGCTGCACCCAGCCCTGGCCATCGACGCGCACCACTTCCCATCGTTGCTCCATGCCGTCGACCTGGCTGACAGATCGACGATCCCGGAAACCCGAGTCAAGACCATCCGCCTCACGGAAGCGTTCACCAGGGCACGGGATCTACTCCGAGGCAGGATCACAGTCACCAACGAGGAATTCGAGCCGGTCCTCGCTGCCCGAAACGGAATCGCACACGCAGGCGTCCACGATCCAACCCAGGAACGCCAGGTCCTGACCACCTGCATCAGGATCGCCACGCCCGTCCTCGACGCGCTCGACCAGACCCCGACCGGCTACTGGGGCCACTACAACAGACTCGTGGAACAACTGGTCAACCGACACGCCACCGACCTCCAACTGAGGGTCGAGGCCAAGATCGGCCAGGCAAGACGCGCGTTCCACCAGCGGTTCGACCGTGAACCCGCCGCACACAGGGTCAGCGTCATCGCCGCGCTCAGCGCCACCAACCCGATCAACTCCGACTACGACGAGCACGACGACCAGGTCGACTGCCCTGCCTGCGAAGGCTGCGGATGGCTGCACGGCACCACCAATGTCGACTGGAACTACGTCGACGACGGCGAAACTCGACCGGTCGTGGTCTTCTACGCCGACAAATTCGCCTGTTCAGTCTGCGGCCTTCAACTTGAGGGCGACGAACTCGAAGAGGCCGCCCTGCCGACCCAGGCTTGCCTGTTCGATGAAGATCCACACGTGCACGTTTGGCCCGATGAAGATCTTGCGTACGAAAGCTACCGTGAGGACCGGCTTATCGAGCCATAATGTAGTCGCGGCTGGTGCCACGTCGGGCTCACTCGATCGGGGCACAGTGTCGGCGCGCGTGCCTCGCACCGCTGGTCAGCGGGCCAGAATGACCGGGTGAGCAAGAACGCGGCGGCCGGGACGACGCCGATCGAGCCGGACACGGAGTACGTCTGGCTGGTGGAGACCAGCGATGACGGCGACACCTGGTTGCAGGAGTCGCATCCGGTACATGGGATGCGAGACTCCGGTGGCATCGAGCCGGCCGCGACAGCCGAGGAGATGGCACGGCGGGTGCTGGAGCGCCGGTTCGCGGCGTTGCG
>CAJCJE010000922.1 GCA_903970565.1 Candidatus Melainabacteria bacterium
AGAAACTGGCCCGAGGATCGCGGCGCAGGTTGCGGGTCTTGGCCCGATCGTTCGTCACCGAGATGCGGATGACCTCGGTTGCCTGCTCGAAACTGAAGGCCACCGTGGACATCTGCGGGCGACCGTCCCGCTTGAGCGTGACGAGTACTCCCCGGTTGCGCCGCGTGAACAGATCGACGTGGATATCGCTGCTCATTCGACTTCCCCCCGAACGATCCGCCGGGCGCCGGGCAACATCCGCGCGCAACGACGACGTCGGGGCCCCTCCCTCGACCGCCGTGGCGACCTGGCATACCTGGCACTGGTTGCCGTGCCGACGATCTCCCCCATCAGCCCTCCCCGGTTGATGTGTCGACAGAACCGTATCCTCGCTTTAGATGACGTGTCAACCAACGGTAGGGTTGCGTCGTGGCCGAAAGTCCACCAGATGTTTTTGCCGTCCAGCCGCAACGGCTGGACGGCACCGAGGCACGGGTATGGCTGGGCTACCGCCGGATGCGTGCCCTGCTCGACCTGCGGATCGCCCGTGAGCTGATGCGCGATTCCGGCCTCTCCGAGCCCGACTACGACGTGCTGTCCACTCTCGCCGCCGAGCCCGCGCACCGGTACCGGCTCAACGAACTCGCGGCCACCCTGGTCTGGTCCACGAGCCGGTTGTCCCACCAGCTGACCAGGATGGCGCAGCGTGGCCTGATCGCCAGGGAGGAATGCGCCGACGACGCGCGCGGGGCGATGGTGGTGCTCACCGAGGCCGGCCGGCGAGCCATCGAGGCGGCGGCACCGAGCCACGTCGCCTCCGTCCGGCGCAACTTCTTCGACCTGCTCTCCGCCGAGCAACTGGGCAGGTTGGAGGAGTTCACCGACACCGTGTTGCGTCATCTGGCCAGCACCGAGGGCACCTGAGCACCACCGGATCGCCCCCGCGCCGGGACCGGGGCCGCGCACCGGCCGATCCCCGCGCCGGGCCGGTACCGGCGCCGACCGGTCGGCGGTCATGGCATTCTGGCCATCGTGACCGCCAACCACGACGACACGTTGCCCTACCACCTCGACCGTGGGCCAGGTGTCGGCGCCCGCCCACCGCGCGCGAAGTCCACTTCGGACGCTCATAGTCTGCTGCTGGACGGGGACTGGCGATTCAACTGGGTACCGACGGTCGCCGATGCCACCACCGGATTCGAGGCCGCCGCGTTCGACGACTCGAACTGGTCGCTGCTCCCGGTTCCGGCGCACTGGCAATCCCACGGCCACGGTTGGCCCGCCTACACCAACGTGCGGTTCCCCTTCCCCATCGATCCGCCGTACGTCCCCGACGAGAACCCGACCGGCGAGTACCGGCGGACCTTCCAGCTGCCGCAGTCGTGGCCGGCCGGGGACGCGGTGCTGCGGTTCGAGGGCGTGGACTCCTGTTTCGCGGTGTGGTGCAACGGCCGGGAACTCGGCAACAGCAAGGGCAGCCGGCTGCCGGTCGAGTTCGGCGTCGGGGAACTGTTGCGGCCGGGCGAGAACGTGATCGCGGTGCGGGTGCACCAGTGGTCGGCCGGCAGCTATCTGGAGGATCAGGACATGTGGTGGCTGTCCGGGATCTTCCGGTCCGTCTCGCTGCTCGCCCGGCCCGCGAACGGCCTGTCGGACGTGTTCGTGCACGCCGACTACGACCACGAGACCGGCACCGGCCGGCTGCGGATCGAGACCTCGGCCCCGGCCCTGCTGACCGTTCCCGACCTGGGACTGCGCGCCGTGGCGGCCGACGCGGCGCACGAGTTCGCGCGGGTGCGGCCGTGGTCGGCGGAGCGTCCCCACCTCTACGACGCGGAACTGGCCACCGACGGTGAGCGGGTCCGGCTGCGGATCGGTTTCCGCACCGTGCGGGTGGCCGACGGGCAGCTGACGGTGAACGGGAAGGCGATCCTGCTGCGCGGGGTGAACCGGCACGAATGGCATCCCGACCACGGGCGCGCGGTGCCGGCCGAGGCTATGCGCCAGGACCTGCTGCTGATGAAGCAGCACAACATCAACGCGGTGCGCACCAGCCACTATCCGCCGCACCCGGACTTCCTTGAACTGTGCGACGAACTGGGGCTGTGGGTCGTCGACGAGTGCGACTACGAGACGCACGGTTTCGAACTCGTCGGCTGGCAGGGCAATCCGAGTGCCGAGCCGGCCTGGCGCGACGCCCTGCTGGACCGGATGCGCCGGATGGTCGAGCGGGACAAGAACCATCCCAGCATCATCATCTGGTCGCTGGGCAACGAGGCCGGCACCGGGGCGAACCTGGCCGCGATGGCCGACTGGACACACGAGCGCGATCCGGGCCGGCCGATCCACTACGAGGGCGACCACGACAGCCCGTACGTCGATGTCTACAGCCGGATGTATCCCAGCCACGAGGAGGTCGCCGCGATCGGCCGTGGCGCGGAGCCGGTGACCGCGAACCCGGCCAACGACGCGCACCGGCGCGGCCTGCCGTTCATCCTGTGCGAGTACGCGCACGCGATGGGCGCGGGGCCGGGCGGCCTTCGCGAGTACCAGGAGCTGTTCGAGCGGTATCCGCGCTGCCAGGGCGGTTTCGTCTGGGAGTGGATCGACCACGGCCTCCGGCAACGCGCCGAGGACGGCACCGAGTTCTTCGCCTACGGCGGGGATTTCGGCGAGGTCGTGCACGA
>CAJCJE010000923.1 GCA_903970565.1 Candidatus Melainabacteria bacterium
CCGAGCGCCTGCACCAGGTTGCCGAAATCGTAGGAGCCGAGGCCGGTCACCTGGTCGTAGCCGGTGCCGGCGCTGAAGGAGCCGTTGCTGCCACTGGTGACGTCGTGGAAGGCCGGACCGTAGGAACTGCCCGCCGCGACCTGGTAGAGCGCGGTGTTGGCCGGACCCAGCGCCGGCTTGCCGTCCGAGGCGGCCTGCTGGTCGTAGAGCACGGCGAAGCTGGCCCACAGCGGGGCGGCCAGGCTGGTGCCGCCGACCACGCCCCACTGACCGTCGGAGTAGCTGGCCACCCCGGTGTTCGGATCGGCGTCGGCCGACACGTCCGGCACGGTGCGCATACCACTGACGCCGGCCTGGTAGCTGGGGTTGCCGAACACCGTCGAGGTGCCACCGCCGCTGCCGCTCCACGCGGTCTCGCCGCCGTAGGAGCCGTTGTTCACGGTGAGCGAGTTACCACCGACCCCGGTCACGTTCGAGTCCGAGGCGGGGAAGTCCACCGCGGTGCTGCCGTCGCCGCAGTCGTCGGAACCGTCGTCGCCGGAGGCCGCGAACCAGCCGATGCCTTCGGCGGCGCCCTGCGCGAAGGCGTTGTCCGCGGACTGCATCAGCGACGGGTCTCGCTGCGACTCGCACAGGCCCCAGGACATCGACACGACGGAGGCCTTGTCGTCGGAGACGATCTGGTTGGCCTCGTCGATCTCCTCCTTCTGGAAGGAGGTGTTGTCGTTGCCCGGTTCCGGAGCCTCGTAGACGAGCTGGTTGGCCGCCGGGGCCATCGCCTGAATGGTCTCGATGTCCAGGTCGACCTCGCCCTCGCCGCCATCCGGGCTGGCCTGGCCGCCGTCGACGTCGACGACCGTGGGGGCCGGGGAGTTCAGGCCGTACTGCTGGTCGTAGGCGGTGATGTCACTGGCCGGGAAGGCGTCGAACTCCCACAGCGCGACGGTGATACCGGAACCGTCGGCGCTGCTGGGCACGTCGTAGGCGCCCCGCAGATCGCTGGGACCGTACCCGCCCTCGGTGTCGGCGAGCTTGGCCGCGTCGTGGTGCGGCAGGTAGCGGTTGTCCAGGCCGGCGACGCCCTGCACCACGTCGGCCACCGAGGCCGGCAGGGTGGGCGCGGTCTCGTTGGCGTAGAAGTCGCGGTGCTGGCTGGTGTCGTAGTAGGAGCCGATGGTGGTGCCGAACGCGGTGCGGATCTGCGCCGCGCTGCCGGTGGCGTCCACCTCCTGACGGTTGGCGCTGACCTTGGTGACGCGCAGGCCGGCCGAGGCCAGTTGCCTGGTCACCGCGTTCACGCCGGCCTGGGTGGGGCCGTAGTCGGCGAGGAACTGCTTCGGGGTCAGGTAGTGCCCGTACCGCGCGGAGTGCGGGTTGCTGACCTCGGCGAGGAACTGCTTGAGGCCGGCGGTGTCGCGCAGTTTCAGGGCCACCGCGACGGACAGCTGCTGGCTGTCGGCGAGGTTGCCCCGGCTCTGCGCGGTGACGAGGTCAGGTGCGGTGTTGTCGGCGATCACCGTGGTGGCCGACGGGCTTGCCGACTGCGCGGCACTGGCGGTGACGGCGGACAACGCCCCGCCCGCGAGCAGCACCGGTGCGCTGACCGCGAGGATGAACAACCGGGAACGAATTTTCACCGATCTTTCTCCTTCGACGAACTCCTTGGCAGGAAGAATGCGCGCTGACCGTACCGGCTCGATCAACGTCGCCGACTACCGACGAAAGTCGTGATTATTTTTTTTCACACCCACATTGGTTAACAATTAACAGAGATATCGCGAACGATCGGCGCCTCATTCACATTTCACGCACACGACGGAATGATCGCACGCCCAGGTGGGCGTGCGATCATTCCGTCGGCTACCAGACGCTTCCCGGCAGGGACCCCGGCGTGGGGGTCACTTACCGCCGGCGAGCGCTCCGGTCAGGTCGTCGGTCTGGTCGGCGGGCGGCGCGACTACGGAGACCGGCGTGCCGTAGTCCGACAGCGTCACCGTGACCGTGGCGTGCACCGGGCCGACCTTCGGCGAACTCGCGCCGTTCGTCGCGCCGTTGGCCTGGGTCGAGCCGGCGGTCGGATGCGTCAGGGTCTCGTCCAGACTGATCCTGCGCACCCGGTTCTGCTGGTCGATCCACAGCTGCACGGGCAAATTGGTGGCGCCCAGTTCCTGCTCCAGCTGTTTGGTCGCCGCCGCCGCGCTCTGGCTGGCCGCGGCGACCTTGTTCAGGTCGATCGTCGCGGTGTAGTGCGTGGTCGGCACTCCGTCCACGGTGGCCTGTCCGACGGACCGCACGTTGCCGTCGGCCGACCGCAGGTAGGCGAGCACGTTGGAGGGATCACTGGGCGCGCTGGCCATCAGCTGTTGCAAGCCGGAACCGCCCTGTTGCTGGGCGAGCTGGCTCACGTTCAGCGATATCCACGGTTTGCCACCGGAAATCTGGGTGGCGTTCGCGGGCAGCCGTTGGTAGAGCATTCCGTTCAGATATCGGGTCTCGGTATCGGCGCCCGCCTGGCCGGGTACCGTTTCGACGAGATCGGTTGCCTTGTTCGCGAAATCAATAACACCGGTCGCGGTAATCGGAATCGTCTGCTGCTGACCGTTGACCGTGGTCTGCACCTGGCCGCCGAGGGCCACCTTGGCAGATCCGCCGTCAGTGGTTCTGAGGTAGGCCGCGGTGACCACCTGCGTCGGCGACGCACCGCCTGCCGAGCTGTTCGGGTTCGCAGAACCACCGGTGGCGGTGCCATGACCGCAGGCCACCAGTGCCGAGCCAGCAATGATCGCACCTGCCGCGCCCAGGACCACCCTGGAATGACGCATGTCTTTCCTCCTCGCATCGGCGTGGTTGCCTCCACCGGATACCCGAATCCGACTCAGGTGAATCAAGAAACCGGCAACCACGCCGAATGCACAACCTCACGTAGCGATCTGGCCGACTCCGGCCGCGAGCCCTCAGCCGGGGATCGAACCGGCCCGATCGAGGTCGCGTACGAGATCGATGGCGCGGCCCAGGGTGGTCAGTCGGTCGGCAAGGGTTTCCCCGGCCGGGTAGAGCCGGACAGTGTCCACTCCGGCCTCCTGCCAGACCCGCAACCGGCGGGCCACCATGTCCGGCGTGCCGATCAGCGTGGTGCCCAGCACCATCTCGTCGGTGACCAGGCCGGCGGCGCCGTCCCGATCGCCGGCCTGCCAACGCTCCCGGACCTGCGCGGCGACCTCCGCCCAGCCCTGCCGGCCGTAGGCGCCGTTGTAGTAGTTGGTGCTGGCCGAGCCCATCCCACCGAGGCTGAAGGCGAGTTCGGACTTCCGCCCGGCGACCATGTCGCGCAGGGCGTCCTCGTCCGACGCGAAGGCCACCTCCGCGCCCTGGCAGATGTCCAGTTCCGCGCGAGCCCGACCGGAGGCGGCCAGACCGGCGTCCAGGTGTGCGAAGTAGGCGTCCCCGGCGCCCTCCGGCACGAAACTGGTGCCGAGCCAACCGTCGGCGATTTCACCGGTCAGCCGCAGCATTCCCGGTGAGAGCGCGGCGAAGTAGACCGGGATCTCGTGTTCGGCGCGGATGGACAGTCGCATCGGCACGGCATCCCCGCCGGGCAGCGGAATCCGGAACTCCGCGCCGGAGTGGTTGAGTTTCCCGCCGGCGACCAGGGCCCGCACGATCTGCGTCGTCTCGCGCATCCTGGCCAGCGGTTTGCCGAAAGGCACCCCGTGCAGGCCCTCGATCACCTGCGGGCCGGAGGCGCCGAGGCCGAGGGCGAAGCGGCCACCGGAGATGTTGGACAGGGTGATCGCGGCCTGGGCGATGGCGGTCGGGGTGCGGGTGCCGAGCTGGATGATGCCCGAACCCAGGCGCAGCCGGTCGGTTCGGGCGGCGAGATATCCCAGCGGCGAGGGCGCGTCCGAGCCCCAGGCCTCCGCGACCCAGCAGATGTCCAGGCCGAGCTTTTCCGCCTCCACGACGAACTCGACCGTTTCCGGCCAGTTTCGGCCGGAGGCCTCGATGGTGGTCGCGGTGCGCATCAGGAAGCCGACCGCTCGGCGTCCACAGAGGACGGTTCGACCGGTTTCGCGCCCTCGGCGAGTTCCTTGATCCGGCCGACCGTGGTGGTCATCGCGTTCTCGAACTCACGCAGTCGGACGAAGACGATCTTCTGTTCCTTGTCCGGCATCCGCTCGATCGCCAACGACAGGCCGGACCGGCCGGGGCCCAGCTGCATCCACTGGGTCAGCAGCGTGCCGCCGTCCTGCGGACGCAGGGTGAACCGCCAGATCGCGGTGGGATCGGCCGGGTCCTGCACCGCCCAGGCGAACACCTCCGCCACGGTGTACTCGACCACCTCGGACGTGGTCGACCACTCGCCGAGATCCGGATGCCGGCTGTGGCCGACGAACCGGGCGCCGAGCGCGGGACCGCCGTGGCCCTCCAGCCAGTGCACCGACTGCAACTCCGCGCTCAGCGTCGGCATCAGCTCGATGTCGGCGACCAGCTCCCACACCCGTTGTGGGTCCGCGTCGATCCAGGTCTGCGCCTGCGCGGTCGGTTTGTCCGCGTACCGAGCACCCGTCCACTCCACCGCAGACCTCCAGACAAGATGTCGAAAACAGCCTCTGAACATGAGAGTTGCTTAGATAGACTCACATGTCAAGCGCAGTGGTCCGCACCAGCCGGGGCCTGGTCAGCACTCGCCGGGGCCTGGTCCGCACCAGCCGGGGCCTGGCCGGGACCGTCCTGGAGGCCGAAACGCCTGATCACGTCGGGCCGCCGCGCGATGCGGCTGGGATAGCCGGGCCCCAGCCGGGAGGTGGTGTCCGCCCCGGTCAGCGGTTCACCGCAGGCCGCGCAGACCACTTCGGCGTGGGTGTCCTGGCCACAGGACTCGTGGTGGAACACGATCGGCGCGCCCTCCTCGCCGGCCAGCCAGCGATCCCCCCAGCGGGACATCGCGGCGAGCACCCCGAAGAAGTCGCGGCCCTTCTCGGTCAGCACGTAGTCGTAGCGCACCGGCTCCTGCTGATAGGCCTGTTTCTCCAGCAGTCCTTCCTCGACCAGTCGGCGCAGCCGGTCGGCGAGGGTGTTGCGGGCGATGCCCAGCGCCTGCTGGAACTCGTCGAACCGGCGAATGCCGTAGAAGCACTCGCGCAGCACCAACGGGGTCCACCAGTCCCCCAACAGGTCCAGCGTGCGCGCGATCGAACAGGGCCACCGCGCAAAGGAAGTTCGCCGCATGACGCCAGCATACGAGGAGTCCCCACATGCAACTCAGCAGTTGACAGCGCGGCGACCGTGGTGCGCGGCGGGCCGGGTCGCGGTGGGAAACCACGATCCGGCCCCGAGGCGTCAGCCGTCGATCAGTTGACCGCGTCCTGTAGTTCCTGGAACTCCGCGTCGGTCAGGGTGACCTCGGCGGCGGCGATGTTCTCCTCGACGTGCGTCACCGTGGACGTGCCGGGGATCGGCAGCATCACCGGGGACCGGCGCAGCAGCCAGGCGAGCGCGAGCTGCGAGGGGGTGGCGCCGTGCTTGTCGGCGAACACCTGCAATGGACCGTCCGCCTTGGCGAGCTTGCCGATGGCCAGCGGGTTCCACGGGATGAAGGCGATGTCGTTGGCCGTCGAGTAGTCCAACACGGATTCGGCGAACCGGTCGGCGAAGTTGAACCGGTTCTGCACCGACACGATGTCCGCGATGGCGCGTGCCTGCTCCACCTGCTCGACGGTGACCTCGGACAGGCCGAGATGGGCGATCTTGCCCTCACCCTGCAACAGCTTGAGTTCACCGACCTGGTCGGCGAGCGGCACCTTCGGGTCGATCCGGTGCAGCTGCAACAGGTCGATCCGCTCGACGCCCAGGTGTCGCAGGCTCAGCTCGACCTGCTGACGCAGGTACTCCGGCCGGCCGACCTCGATCCACTTGTTCGGTCCCTGCCTGGTGAATCCGGCCTTGGTCGCGATGACCAGGTCGTCCTGATACGGCCGCAGGGCCTTGTTGATCAGCAGTTCGGACACGAACGGGCCGTAGGCGTCCGCGGTATCGATGAAGTTGACGCCGAGTTCCACGGCGCGGCGCAGGGTGCGTACCGCCTCGTCCGGGTCCTTCGGCTCGCCCCACACGCCCGGCCCGGTGATGCGCATCGCGCCGAAGCCCAGGCGAGTGACCGGCAGCGTACCGGCGAGCCGGAACTCGCCGGATGCCTTGGCCGGCTGGCTGGTGGTGGTCATGATCTTCTCCTCGCGATCGTGCTGTTACCTCGGCAGGCCGCAGACTCGCCGGCCTCGATCACTTCCGTGATCGTCTGCTTGAAGGCCGCCGGGCTGGCCCGGTATTCCGAGACGGCCCGATCGGAGACGAGAACCACTCGAACGAAGGCGATCGGCTGGTGGCTAGTGACTCTCGCCCACGGTGCTCGCGTGCAGCCGTACCCCGGTCGCGGCAACGGGATCGCCGCAGTGCCGGCAGACCTGCTGAAGTTCCAACCGCTGCCCGCACTCGTGGTCGAACGTGGCGGTCGGCGGGTCCTGCGCCCAGGTCGAGCCCCATTCCGACAGCGCGAGCAGCACCGGACGCAACTGACGGCCGGACTCGGTGAGGTAGTACTCGAATCGCCGGGGCCGCTCGGAATACTGCCGGCGCTCGATCACCCCGGCGGCCTCCAGCTTGCGCAGCCGGTCAGTGAGGATGTCCCTCGGCGCGCCGGTGTAGCCGACGATCTGGTCGAACCGGCGCACGCCGTAGCTGAGTTCCCGGATGATCAGCAGCGACCAGCGCTCTCCCACGATCTGTAGCGAGGC